>DATKFT010000415.1:0-14953 GCA_035544335.1 Pseudorhodoferax sp. | reverse complement strand
GCCGCTCGCGATGCCGGGCGTGCGCCGCGGCGGCGGGCGGCTGCCGGCCATCGGCGAGCACACCGAGGAGGTGCTGGCCGAGCTGGCCGAACTGGCCGCACGCGAGGCTGCCGGCGCCGGCTGAACGGCGCGGGGCAGGGGCCGTGCTGCGCGCCGGACGGGCAGGGGCCTGCCGGCGGCGCAGGCCTCAGTGGCTGCGCTCGTAGAGCGTCACGACGCAGGCGCCGCCCAGGCCCAGGTTGTGCTGCAAGGCCAGCCGTGCACCGGCGACCTGGCGCTGCTCGGCCTGCGCGCGCAGCTGCAGCGTGAGCTCATAGCACTGCGCCAGCCCCGTGGCGCCCAGCGGATGGCCCTTGGACAACAGGCCGCCCGAGGGGTTGGTGACGACCTGGCCGCCATAGGTGTTCTGGCCATCCAGGATGAAGCGCTCGGCCTCGCCCTCTTCGCACAGGCCCAGGGCCTCGTAGGTGATGAGTTCGTTCTGCGCGAAGCAGTCGTGCAGCTCCACCACGTCGAGGTCGCGCGGACCGACGCCCGATTCCGCATAGACCTGCTCGGCGGCCTGCCGGGCCATGCCATAGCCGACCACGTAGCGCATGTCGTCGCGGTCGAAGGTCGAGGGGCGGTCGGTGGTCATGGCCTGGGCACGGATGCGCACGGCGGTCGAGATTCCGTGGCGGCGCGCGAAGTCCTCGGAGCACAGCACGGCGGCGGCCGCACCGCAGGTGGGGGGGCAGGCCATGAGCCGCGTCATGACGCCGGGCCAGATCATGGGCGAGGCCATGACCTCGTCGGCGCTGATCTCGGTGCGGAACAGCGCCAGCGGATTGCGCGCCGCATGCCGGCTGGCCTTGGCACGGACCTCGGCGAAGGTCGACAGCTGCGTACCGTAGCGCTGCATGTGGGCCTGGCCGGCGCCACCGAAGTAGCGCAGCGCCATCGGGATCTCCGCGTGGCCGACCAGGCGCGTGGTGGCGTCGTCGAAGGGCTGGAACGGCGTGGGCCGGTCCGGGAACACGGCGCCCAGCGCGCCGGGCTTCATCTGCTCGAAGCCCAGCGCCAGCACGCACTCGGCCGCGCCGCTGGCGATGGCCTGGCGCGCGAGGAACAGCGCGGTCGAGCCGGTCGAGCAGTTGTTGTTGACGTTGACGATGGGCATGCCCGTCATGCCGACCTCGTACAGCGCGCGCTGGCCGGCCGTGGAGTCGCCGTAGACGAAGCCCACGTAGGCCTGCTGCACGTCCTGCAGCGCGATGCCGGCGTCCGCGAGCGCGTCGCGCGTGGCCTGGGCCGCGGTCTGCGGGTAGTCGGCGCCCGCGCCGGGCTTGGTGAAACGCGTCATGCCGACGCCGGCGACGCAGGTGGTGGTTTGGCTCATGGTGTGTCTCCTGGGGTGCTTGCGGACGAGGGGGCGGGCGTGCAGGCGCCCGGATGGCGTGAGATCCAGACCAGGTCTTCGGGGCGCGACAGCAGCGTGAGCGTGCGCCAGAAGGCCTCGACGTCGGCCTGCGAGGTGGCCATGTGGGCCTTGCGGATCACGGCGAACTGGCGCGCCGTCGATTCGGCGAGCAGGGCCGCGCCCTGGGCGGTCACATAGTGCCGGCGCACGCGCCGGTCCTCGGGGCAGTAGCGCTGCTCGATCAGGCCCTTGGCCACGATCTGCTGCATGGTGCGCGACAGCGCCTGGTTGGTGATGCGCAGCATGGTCGTGAGTTCGCCGACCGTGATGCCGGGGCTCAGCTGGGCGAAGTACAGCACGCGGTGGTGCGGCCGGCCCAGGCCGTAATCGGCCAGGATGCGGTCCGACGCGTCGGCCATCTCCATGTGGGCGAAGAACACGAGTTCCAGCGTGCGGCCCAGCGCGGTGGGCGTGCCGCGCCAGTCGGCATCGGTCTGGGTCTTCTTGCTGCGCGGCGCGGGGGAGAGGGTGTCGGTGGTCATGGCGTAGCGTCCAGGAGCGGGCCCAGCCATGGCAGCGCGGCGACCACGGTGGCGGGCTCGGCTTCGAGCTGCGTGCGCACCAGGCTGTTCCAACGATTAAACCACCCGAAGGCCGAGACGGCGGCGACCAGGGCCAGCAGTTCCTCCTCGTCGAAGCAGGCGCGCGCGGCGGCGAAGGCGGCGTCGCGCGCGCCGGCCGCGGCCTGCGGCTGCGCGGCCACGCCGGCCAGCGCCAGTGCGGCGCGCTCGCGCGGCGAGAACAAGGGACTGTCGGCCGCGCGGTCCAGCGCCGCGAGCTGGGCCAGCGGCACGCCCAGGTGCAGGGCCGCGTGCGCCGCGTGCGCGGCCGAGTAGCCGCAGCCGGCCACGCGGCTGGCCTCGCAGGCGGCCAGGAAGCGCAGCGGCTCTTCCAGCGGCCCGGGCCCGCGCAGCGTGGCCTGCACGAGGTCCAGCACCGCGGCCAGCAGCCCGCGCTGGCGCGCCATGGTCAGCAGCGCGTGCGGCCGGTAGCCGACGAAATCGACCAGGGCCTGCAGGCGCTCGGGCGTGTCGCCGGCCTGCGGCTGCGCGAGCGGGGCGATGTGGGCGGGCATGCGGGTGCGGGCGTTCAGATCGACCGCCCGGCGTTCTTCCAGGCCTCTTCGCGCAGGCTGCGCTTGAGCACCTTGCCCACGGCGCTGCGCGGCAGTTCGGTGCGCAGCTCGAAGGCCTTGGGCACCTTGACCGGACCCAGGCGTTCGCGGCACAGCGCGGCCAAGGCCTCGGCGTCCACGCTGCGGCCCGGCTTGGGCTCGACGAAGGCCTTGACCATCTCGCCCCATTTCTCGTCGGGCACGCCGATCACGGCGCAGTCCTGCACGTCGTCGTGGCTCCAGAGCACCTGCTCGATCTCCGAGGGGTAGATGTTGAAGCCGCCCGAGATGATCATGTCGCGCTTGCGGTCGACGATGTAGTGGTAGCCGTCGGCGTCGCGGTAGCCGATGTCGCTGGTGTGGTGCCAGCCGTGGCGCGAGGCCTCGGCCGTGGCCTCGGGGTTCTTGTGGTAGCCGGCCATGACCAGCGGACCGCGCACCACGATCTCGCCATGCGCGCCGGCCGGCAGCAGCCGGCCCTCGTCGTCCATGATCGCGACCTCGGCCAGCAAGGTGGCGCGCCCGCAGCTGGCCAGCCGGTGCGGCGCCGCGGCCAGCGCTTCGGCATGCTCCTGCGGCGCCAGCGCCGTGCACAGCATGGGGGCCTCGGCCTGGCCGAAGGTCTGCGCCATGACGGGACCGAACACCGCCATGGCCGTGCGCAGCTTGTCCACCGACATGGGGGCGGCGGCGTAGATCATGTAGTCGAGCGAGCTGTAGTCGTGCCGGCGCACGTCCGGGTGGGCCAGCAGCATGTAGATGGCCGTTGGCGGCAGGAACACATGGGTCACGCGGTGCTGTGCGATCGCCTCGGGCACGCGTTCGGCCGAGAAGCCCGGCAGGATCACGAAGGTGGCGCCGGTCGCCATGAGCATCAGCGCCACGCCGCCGGCGGCGTGCGTCATCGGCGCGACGACGAGGTTGACGGGCGGGCGCCGCACCGGGAAGGCCGTCAGCAGGTTGGCGATCATGGCCTGCCAGGTGCGGTGGGTCCAGATCGCGCCCTTGGACAGGCCGGTCGTGCCGCCCGTGGGAAAGACCGCGGTCACGCTGTCGGGGTCGCGCGCGAGGTCCGGCGGGCACAGGGCCGGCACGCGCTGCATGCGGGCGTCCAGGCCGTCGCCGCCATCGGCGCCGTCGCCGTCGATGCACACCGCATGGCGCAGGCCGGGCGCGTGCGGCAGGTAGGCCTCGACGCGCTCGCGCAGCGAGGAGTGGTAGAGCAGCACCTCGACCTCGAAGCTGCGCAGGATGTGGCTGTTCTCCTGCAGCCCGTTGTTGGCGTTCAGCGGCACCCAGGCGCAGCCGGCGCGTGCCAGGCCCAGGATGCACTCGAACGCGCGCGCCCGGTTGGGCGAGAACACCGAGACCTTGGTGCCGGGCCGGCAGCCCAGCTCGATCAGCACGTTGGCGATGCGGTGCGTGCTGGCCTGCGACTCGCCGTAGCGCGTGCGGCCCAGGTCGTCGATCAGGAAGGGGTGGTCCGGGTGCATGTCGGCACGGCGGTCGAAGAAGTCGATCAGGCGCATGGTGGTGGGGGGCGGTTCGTGGTTCAGGCGTGTGCTGTCAGTCCGGCCAGCAGGTCCTCCAGCGCATCGCCGAGGTCGGCGCGGCCGCCGGTCCAGCCGATGCGGCCGCTGTCGAGCAAGGCATAGTGCTCGGCCAGCAGCCGAGGCACGCGCAGGTTCTGCTCGACCAGCACGATGCCCATGCCGGCATCGCGGATCTCGGCGATGGCCGCGACGATCTGCTCGACGATGACGGGGGCCAGGCCTTCGGTCGGCTCGTCCAGCAGCAGGTAGCGTGGCTGGGTCAGCAGTGCGCGCGCGATGGCCAGCATCTGCTGCCCGCCGCCCGACAGCGAGGTGCCCTGGGCCAGCCGGCGCTCCTGCAGCCTGGGGAACAGCGCATAGACGCGTTCCAGCGTCCACGGGCCGGCCGCGTGCGAGAGCATGGCCAGGCGCAGGTTCTCCTCGGCGCTGAGGCCGGCGAAGATCTGCCGGTCCTCGGGCACCAGGGCCACGCCGCGGCGGCTGAGCTGCTCGGGTGCGCAGCGGCTGGCGTCGGCGCCGTCGAGCCAGCGGCTGCCGCCGGCCAGGCGCAGCTGGCCCATCAAGGCCTTGAGCGTGGTGCTCTTGCCGGCGCCGTTGCGCCCGACCAGGGCCGTCACCTGTCCGGGCCGCACGGCCAGCGACACCTGGTGCAATGCCTGGGCCTTGCCGTAGCAGGCATCGGCCGCGCGCAGTTCAAGCATGGGTGCTCTCCTGGGTCTGGGCCTGGCCCAGGTAGGCGCGGCGCACGCGCGCGTCGGCGCGTACGGCCTGGGGCGTGCCGCGCGTGAGGATCTCGCCGGCCATCAGCACGACGACCTCGTCGGAGACGCGCATCACCACGTCCATGTTGTGCTCCACGAGCAGCACCGTGCGGCCCTGGCGCACGCGCTCGATGAGCGCCGTCGTGGCCTGGATCTCGGCCTGGCCCACGCCGGCCAGCGGCTCGTCGAGCAGCAGCACGGGCGGGTCCGCCATGAGGGCCAGGCCCAGTTCCACGGCCCGCTGGCGGCCATGGCTCAGCACGGCGGCAGGCTGCTCCAGCACATCCTCCAGGCCGACCAGCGCGGCCACCTCGCGCGCGCGCGCCTCCAGGCCCGGCCAGGCGCGCACGCTGCGCCAGAACGGCTGCAGCCCGAACGCCATGGGCTGGGCACCCAGGCGCAGGTTTTCCAGCACGGTCATCTCCGGGAAGATGTTGATGATCTGGAAGCTGCGGCCCAGGCCCAGCCGGGCGCGCGCGTGGATGGGGGCGGACGTGATGTCGCGGCCCTGCAGCTGCACGCGGCCGCTGGCCAGCGCGAGCCGGCCGCTCAAGGCGTTCAGCAGCGTGGTCTTGCCGGCGCCGTTGGGGCCGATCAGCGCGAGCGTGCGGCCGGGCGCGACCGACAGGCTCACATCGGACAGGGCCGTGAAGTCGCCGAAGCGCACGCGCACGCCGCTGCAGGCGATGGCCGGCGCCGTCATGCGCGCCTCCAGCGCCGCAGCACCAGGCCGCCCAGGCCGCGCGGCATGAAGATGGTGCCCAGGATGAACACCACGCCGAGCAGGCCATACCAGTGCTCGGTGTACTCGGCCAGCAGTTCCTTGAGCAGCTCGAAGAAGGCCACGCCCAGGATGGGGCCGAGCAGCGTGCCGCTGCCGCCCAGCAGCGTCATGATCAGCACGTCGCCCGACATCTTCCAGTGCAGCAACTGCGGGCTCACGTACATCATGAGCGAGGCCAGCAGCGCGCCCGCCAGCCCGGAGACCGCGCCCGACAGCCCCATGGCCGCCAGCCGCAGCCGTCCCACGTTCAGTCCGAGCTGCTCCAGCCGCACCGGGTTCTGGCGCAGGCCCTGCAAGGCCTGCCCCAGCGGCGAGCGGCGCAGCAGGTGCACGCCCAGCACGGTGGCCAGGAACAGCGCGAACACGACCCAGACGAAGGCACTGTTGGCGAAGAAGTCGATGTTGCCGAAGCTGGGGCGTGGCACGCCCGGGATGCCGTCCACGCCGCCCGACAGGTCGCGCAGGCGCGTCAGCATGAGGATGGACACGAGCTCGGCCAGCATCAGCGTGAGCAGCGAGAAGTACAGCCCGGTCACGCGCCGGCCGATCCAGGCGACCAGCGTGCCGGCCAGCGCACCCGAGAGCATGGCGACGAGCAGCCCCACGCTGAACGGCAGGTTGAAGCGCAGCATGGCCCAGGTGGCGCCGTAGGCGCCCAGCCCGAAGTAGGCCGCGTGGCCGAAGGACAGGATGCCTGCGGTGCCGAAGGCCAGGTCGTAGCCCAGCGCGAAGATGGCCCAGACCATGATCAGGCTCAGCATGAAGGACACGCCGTCGTTGCGCACGGTCAGGGCCACGAGCGCGAACAGCGCGGCCAGGGCCAGGCTGGCGCGCAGGTCGGCACTGGCCAGCGGCAGGCGCGCGCTCGGGGTGGTGGCAGCGGCCGCCGGCTGGCGGCCGGCGGCGGGGCTGGCGATGGAATTCATGCGAGGCGCTCCTTCTTGCTGAACAGGCCCTGCGGACGCAGCAGCAGCGTGGCGACCAGCACGCCGTAGGTCAGCACGTCGATCCATTCGGGCAGCCATTGCTGGCCATAGGCCCGCGTCATGCCGATCAGCACGGCGCCCAGCACGGCGCCGCGGATGTTGCCCAGGCCACCCAGGATCACGACGATGAAACAGTCCAGGATGATGGTCGTGCCCATCTGCAGCTGGATCGGCAGCATGGGCCCGGCGATGGCGCCGGCCAGCCCGGCCAGCGCCGCACCTGCCGCGAACACGGCGGTGCGCACGGTGTTGACCTTGACGCCCAGCGCGGCGGCCATGGCCGGGTTGACGCTGCAGGCGCGCACGATCAGGCCGATGCGCGAGCGCTCGATGCCGACCAGCAGCAGCACGACCATGGCCAGGCCCAGCGCGATCACGAACAGCCGGTAGCGCGCGAAGGCCGTACCGAACCATTCCACGCTGCCCGTCAGCAGCGCAGGTGTCGCGATGCTGCGGCCGCTGAGGCCCCAGAACACGTGCACGGCTTCTTCGAGCACCAGGATCAGGCCGAAGGTGATGAGCAGCTGGAATTCGTGCGGCATCGCGTAGATGGGCCGCAGCAGCCAGCGCTCGGCCAGTGCACCGAGCAGGGCCAGGCCCAGCGGCGCGAGCAGCAGCGCGAGCCAGAAACTGCCGCTGGCCGCGCTGACCTGGTAGGCCAGGTAGGCGCCGAACATGTACATCGCGCCGTGCGCGAAGTTGATGATGCGCAGCATCCCGAAGATCAGCGTCAGCCCTGCGGCCAGCAGGAACAGCAGCATCGCGATGCTCAGGCCGATCAGAAAGGTCGACATGGACAGGCCTCGGCGTGGCGCTGGTTCAGCTGCAGGGCTTGAACAGCGAGGCCGCGCCGAAGCGCTCGGTGACCTTCATCACGATGGGACCGTCGCCGCCGGCGCGCTCGGCCACGCCGAACAGGCCCGGCTGCTCGGCCTGGTTGTCGCAGCTGCGCATGCGTTTTTCGCCCTCGACCGAGTCCTTGCGCACGCTGGTGCGGAAAGCGTCGACCCACTTTTCCTTGTCCCAGACGCCGGTGCTCTCGACCGTGTCGAGCCACCAGCTCATGCCGTCGTAGGCCTCGCCCGCGTACTGGCTCGGCAGCTCCTTGTACTTGGCCTTGTAGGCCTCGACGAAGCGCTTGTTGCGCGGCGTGTCCTGCGTGTGGTGGTAGCGCAGCGTGGAGTTCACGCCCACCGAGCCGGCCGGGCCCACGGCCAGGCCCAGGGTCTCGTCCATGAGCATGGTGCCCATCACGCGCATCTTCTGCGCCAGGCCCACGTCGGCGCCCTGCTTGAGCGAGGTCACCACGTCGCCGCCGACCACCAGCAGCATCAGGCTGTCGGCGCCCGAGCGCAGCGCCTTGTCGAGCAGCACGGCGTAGTCCTTGGTGCCGATGGCCGCGAGGTCCATGCCCACCACCTGGATGCCGCGGCTCTCGAAGTCGGTCCTGAGCGCGGCCCACATGTCGCGGCCGACCTGGTAGTCGGCGACGATGGCGTAGAGCTTCTTGGCGCCCTGGCGCTGCGCGAACTCGCCGATCATGCGGTTCTCCATCGCCACCGTGTTGGAGGTGCGGAAGGCGTAGCGCGACTTGTCGCTGCCCGTGATGCGGTCGTCGGCGGACAGCGTGATCAGCTGCGGGATCTTGCGCTGCTCGGTCAGCTTCATCATGGCCATCGTGGAGCCCGAGCTGACCTCGCCGAACACGGTGTGGACCTCGCGCGAGAGCGCCCGCGTGGTCTTTTGCACCGCGACCTGGGTGGAGGTCTCGGTGTCGTCCCAGCTCACCTCGATCGGCTTGCCGAGCACGCGGCCGTTGCGCTCCTCGATCGCGATCGTGACACCGCGGCGCATGTTCTCGCCAATGATGCCGAAGGCCCCGCTGAGCGGCAGCACGCCGGCGATGCGGAAGGCGTCCTGCGCCCAGGCGGGGACGGCGGGCGTCAGCATGCCGCCGACGAGCGAGAGGGCGAGCGCGGCGCCCCGGACCAGCTGTTGCATGGATGTCTCCTCTGAAATGGTGGGTCGGGAGCGCTGCGCGAACTTCTGCCCGGTTTGCGAATATCCCAACAACGTTGTTGTATCTCGGCGCTGCAGGCGCCCGCATCGGGGTTTGCACCGAGGCCGGCCACGCGGCCTGGGCCGCGCTGGTTAGCATCGGCGCCATGCCGTTGCCGCGCTTTGCCACGCTTTCGCACCATGCCGACCCCTTGCCGGACGGCATCGCCGCAGAGCGCGGCTGGGCGCAGGCCGTGGCCGACGGCGCGCCACCCCAAGCCCATCTGTGGCAAGGCACGCCGGGCTGGGCCGTGCCGGCCAGCTATGCGCGTGCGCCGGGCTGGGCCGCCTGGCAGGCGCGCTGCGCGGCGGCCGGCACGCCGGTCCATGTGCGCGCGTCGGGCGGCGGCCTCGTTCCGCAGGGGCCGGGCCTGTGGAACCTGAGCCTGCTGTGGCGCACGGGCCGTGACGCGCCCGTGCAGTCCGACGCGGTCTACCAGGCGCTGTGCGCCTTGCTCGCGCGCACGCTGGCCGCGCTCGGGGTGCAGGTCGCGTCGCAGGCCGTGGAGGGCGCGTTCTGCGACGGCCGCTACAACCTCGCGGCCGGCGGCCGCAAGCTGGTCGGCACGGCGCAGGCCTGGCGCCGCGTGGGCGGCGTGCCCGTGGTGCTGGCGCATGCGGTCATCGTGCTCGACGCCGACCCCGCGCAGCTGACGGCCGCGACCAATGCATTCGAAGAAGGCCTGGGCCAGGCGCGCCGCTACCGCGTGGAGGCATTGACCAGCGTGGCGACCGAGGCCCTGCGCAGCGGCCAGGCGCCCGGCGACTGGTCTCTCCGACTGGCCCAGGCCCTGCGCGTGCAGGGCCTGGGCCTTCCCCGACTCTGAAACCCCACCAAGGAAGAACCATGGTCCTGCTCGAATTCCAGATGTCGCCGCGCGCCGAGGGCGACAGCGTGAGCGCCTACGTGGCCCAGATCATCGACATCATCGACAAGAGCGGCGTGCCCTACCAGCTCACGCCCATGGGCACCATCCTCGAAGGCGAGTGGGACGCGACCTTCGCGGTCGTGAAGGCCTGCTTCGACCACCTGCGCGCGGTGGGCTGCACGCGCATCGGCCTGCACCTCAAGGTGGACTGGCGCGAAGGCCCGGCCGGGCGCCTGCAGGCCAAGACGGCCAAGGTGGAACAGCTGCTGGGGCGCAAGCTGCGCACCTGAGCGCCGGGCCGGCACGCGCCTGCCGCCGGCCTACGGCGCTTCCCCGGCCGGCCAGGCGCTGTCGCGCGGCAGCTCGCCGAAACCGCTGCGCTGTGCGGCGTCGGGCTGCGGAAAGCGGAGCATGAGCCGGGCGCCCCCGAGCGCGCTGTCGTCCAGCGTCACCTGGGCGTCGTGCAGCGCCGCGATCTCCTTGACGATGGGCAGGCCGAGGCCGCAGCCCCCGCCTTGCGTGGCGCGCCCGCGCACGAAGCGCTCGAACACGATGTCGCGCTCGTCGGCCGGAATGCCGGGGCCCGAATCGGAGACCTCCAGCGCGGGCGGCTGCGCGTGCACGGCGATCACGACGCGGCCGCCGGGCGGCGTGTAGCGGATCGCGTTGTCGATCAGGTTGCCGAGCGCCTCGCTCAGCAGGTCGGCATGGCCGTGGACGAGCACGTCCACATCGGCCTCGCTGGTGCGCAGCTCGATGTCGATGCGCTTGTTCTGCGCAGCGTCCAGGTAGGTCTCGCCGACGTCGCGGGCCAGCGACAACAGGTCCACATGGACCAGGTCCAGCTCCTTGCGCACCTCCGGGTCGAGTCGGCTCAGCGCGAGCAGCTGCTGGATCAGCCGTGCCGTGCGCTGCGTGGTGCCGTCCAGCTCCTGCAGCACGCCGCGCGCGGTGGCCAGGTCGGGCGCTTCGGCCGCGCGCGCCAGGCCCAGCCGCAGGCCGGCCAGCGGCGTGCGCAGCTGGTGCGCGGCCGTGGCCGCGAACTGGCGTTCGCGCTCCAGCATGCCGCGCACGCGCGCGAGCAGGTCGTTGAGCGCGAACGCGAACGGCACGAGTTCGCGCGGCACGTCGAAGGTGGGGATGGGCTCCAGCGAGGCCTGCGAGCGTTCGTTCCAGCGCTGGGCGATCTTCTCCAGCGGGCGCAGCGTGCTGCGCACGGCCGCGCCGACGACCAGGGCCGCGGCCACGACCAGCAACACGCCGGGGGCCAGTGTCCAGAGCAGGTCGCGCTGGGCACGCTGGCGCTTGAGCAGGGTTTCGGCCGCCAGCACATGGATGCCGCTGTCCGGGCCCATGAGCGGCACACGGGCGATGCGCACGGCCTGCCCCGCGAACACGCCGTCGTAGGCGCGCGCGCCGGCGTGGTCGGACTGCTCGCGCGTGCCCTGTTCCGGAATGCCGAACTGCCCCGCGAGGTGGCGCCCGTTGTCCACCACCTCGTAGAAGGCCTCGTCCACGATGTCGTAGGTCAGCATGGCCACGGCCTGGGCCGACAGGTTGACCGTGGCCACGCCATCGACCACGCGCACCTGTTCGGCCAGCGAGCGCGCGGCGTCGAACAGCCAGCGGTCGAACACGCGGTCGACGAAGTACTGCGCGCTGTAGACGCTGAGCAAGGTGCTCAGCGCGGCGATGGCCAGCACGGGTAGCATGAGCCGCCAGCGCAGTTCACGCTGCAGCCAGCGTCCGCCGGGCGCGCGCACTGGCGTCGCTTCGGTTTCGCCTGCGGTGCGCGCTTGCTCGGGCCGGCCCGGCGCGGCGCTCATTCCGCGGGCCATGCGCCCTGGGCGCTTTCGTCGAGCAGCCGGTAGCCGAAGCCGCGCGAGGTCTGGATGCCCACGCCCGAGCCCGCCAGCTTGCGGCGCAGCCGCGAGACATAGACCTCGACCGCGCTGTCGCCCACCTCGATGTTGCGCTCGGCCAAGGTGTCCACGATCAGGCGCTTGGCCACCAGCCGCGGCGAGCGCCGGATCAGCAGGCCCAGCACCTCGAACTCGCGCGGCAGCAGCTCCAGCGGCTTGCCGTCCAGCAGCGCCTGGCCCTCGGTGCGCAGCCAGACCAGCGGGCCGCATTGCGCGCGTTCGCCGCGCGCGGCGCCATGTGCGCCCGCCATGCGCCGCTGCAGCGCCTCCACGCGCGCGTCGAGCTCATCGACCGAAAAGGGTTTGACGAGGTAGTCGTCGGCCCCGCGGCGCAAGCCCTCCACGCGGTCGACGACGCGGTCGCGGGCCGTCAGCGCCAGCACCGGCGTCTGCGCGCCGCGCGCGCGCAGCGAAGCCAGCCAGTCCAGGCCGTCGCCGTCGGGCAGGTTCAGGTCGAGCACGACCAGGTCGGCCTGCGCGGCGGTCCAGGCCGTCTCGGCCTCGCGCAAGGTGGCGCAGGCGCGCACAGCCCAGCCGCGCGCACGCCAGCGCAGCTCGAGTTCCCGGCGGATGACGCTGTCGTCTTCGACCAACAGCAACTCCAGCGACGCGCGATGAGACATTGATAGCTTCCTGCAAGCTTTGAAACGTAGGCTCGCGGCGATTCCGGAGCCAGGGGGCCCGGAAAAACCTGACTGAGACAATGAAATTTAGCAAACAGTCGGTCGCCATCGCGTGCGCGTTGATTGCACTCGCCGTCGCGTCGACCTGGTATTTGAACAAGCCGTCGGCGCAGACCCTGACGCCGGCCGAGCCGCCGCCGAGTCCCACCATCCAGAGCGGCAGCGAGATTCTGAGCTATCCGGCCGGCGCTGCCCAGCTGACCATGCTGCGCTCCGAGGCCTTGCCCCCGACGGCCGCGCCGATCGCCGACACGCTGAGCGCGCGCATCGCCTACGACGAGGATGTGACGGCCCGGATCGGCATCGCGGTGTCCGGCCGCATCCTCGCGATCAAGGTCGCGCCCGGCGACGCCGTCAAGAAGGGCGCCGTGCTGGCCGAGGTCGATTCGCCCGATGTGGGCGCCGCCCTGGCCGACCTGGGCAAGGCCCGCGCCGACGAGCAGCACAAGCGGCTCACGATGGAGCGCGCCAAGGACCTCGGAACCGACGACGGCATCGCGGCCAAGGATGTGGAAGCCGCGCAGGCCGACTACGCCGCCGCGCACGCCGAGACCGTCCGGGCCGAGCAGCGGCTCAAGAACATCAACCCGGGCGGCCTGGTGCTGGACGGCCAGCGCGTGGCCGTGACCAGCCCGCTGGCCGGCGTCGTGACCGAGCGCACGGCCACGCCGGCGCTGGAGGTGGGCCCCGGCATGGGCGCGCCGCTGTTCGTCACGACCGACTTGCGCCGGCTCTGGCTCATGATCGACCTGCCCGAGAAGCTGCTGCAGCAGGTCAAGCTCGGCGCGGCCGTGGACGTGGAGAGCGACGCCTACCCCGGCGAGCGCTTCCGCGCCAGGATCGTGCAGCTGGGCCAGGTGGTCGATCCCAACACGCGCCGCGTCGTGGTGCGCGCCAAGCTGGACAACCCGGCCTCCAAGCTGCTGCCCGAGATGTTCGTGCGCGCCTCGGTGCTGCAGGAGGGCGCCAGCGCGGTGCGTGTGCCCAACAGCGCGGTCATCAACCGCGGCATCTACTCGTACGTGTTCGTGGAGACCGCGCCGGGCCAGTTCCAGCGGCGCATGGTCAAGCTGGTGCTGCGCGGCGCCGACGCCAGTTTCGTCGGCGAAGGCCTGCAGGGCGGCGAGCGTGTCGTCGTGACCGGTGCCTTGTTGCTCGACGCTGAACTCAGCACGCCCGTCGGCGAAAAATCATGATCGACCGGTTGATCGTCTTCGCGCTGACGCAGCGCGTGTTCGTGCTCGTCCTGGTCGGGGCGCTGATCGCCTTCGGCGTGTACGCGCTCGGCAGGCTGCCCATCCAGGCCTTCCCCGACGTGCAGGACGTGCAGGTGCGCGTGATCTCGCAGCTGCCGGGCCAGTCGCCGCTGGACATGGAGCGCTCGGTCTCGCTGCCCATCGAGCGCGAGGTCGCGGGCATCCCGCGCCTGACCAACGTGCGCTCGGTCACGATGACGGGCCTGTCCATCGTCACGCTGACCTTCGCCGACGGCACGGACGACTACTTCGCGCGCCAGCAGGTGCTCGAGAAACTGTCCACGGTCGACCTGCCCGACGGCGTGCAGCCCGAGCTGGCGCCGCTGTCGACCGCGGTCGGCGAGGTCTACCGCTACGCGATCGAGGCGCCCGGCATGTCGGACACCGAGGTGCGCACGATCCAGGACTGGACCGTGCGGCCCTTCCTGCGCATGACGCCCGGCGTGGCCGA
This sequence comes from Pseudorhodoferax sp., assembly GCA_035544335.1. Lineage (GTDB taxonomy): Bacteria > Pseudomonadota > Gammaproteobacteria > Burkholderiales > Burkholderiaceae_C > Pseudorhodoferax. Next base: position 1,057 of record DATKFT010000415.1, on the reverse strand, counting down.
TGTCGTGAGCTTCGGCGGCGCGATCAAGGAATACCAGATCGAGGCCGATCCGCTGGCGCTGCGCAAGTACCAGATCACGCTGGACCAGCTCAGCGACGCGGTCACCAAGGGCAACGGCAGCGCGGGCGGCGGCCTGCTGCGCCACGGCGACGAATCGCTGGTCGTGCGCTCGAGCGGCCTGTACACCAACCTGGCGGACATCCGCTCGGTCGTGATCGCCGCCCGGCAGGGCCGGCCGATCACGGTCGGCGACGTGGCCGAGGTGCGCGAGGGCGAACGCCCGCGCTTCGGTTTCGTGGCCGCGGACCGGCGCGACAGCATCGTCGAAGGCATCGTCTCGATGACCAAGGGCGGCGATCCGTCCAAGATCAACGCCGAACTCAAGCGCCGCATCGACGAGCTGCAGGAGCGGCTGCCGGCCGGCGTGAAGATCGAGCCCATCTACGACCGCACGCAGCTCGTGCACCACACGGTGGCCACGGTGGCCGAGAACCTGGCCATCGGCGCACTGCTCGTGATCGCGGTGCTGGTCGTGTTCCTGTCGAGCTGGCATGCCGCGCTCGTGGTCGCCACGGTGATTCCGCTGGCCCTGTTGTTCGCCTTCATCCTCATGAACGCCAACGACGTGTCGGCCAACCTGATCTCGCTGGGCGCGGTGGACTTCGGCATCATCATCGACAGCGCGGTCGTGATCGTCGAGGCGCTCATGGTGCGCCTGGCCGTGTCCGCGAATTCGGGCCTGGGCGCGCCCAGCTACCAGCAGCGCCTGACCGCGCTGCACCACACCATGCGCGACCTCGCGCACCCGGTGCTGTTCTCCAAGGCCATCATCATCCTGGCCTTCGTGCCCATCTTCACGTTCCAGCGCGTGGAGGGCAAGATCTTCACGCCCGTGGCGCTGACGCTGAGCTTCGCGCTGCTGGGCGCCGTGATCCTCACGTTCACGCTGGTGCCCACCCTGCTGTCCTATGTGCTGCAGCGCGGGCCGCTGGTCGAGAAGCACAAGCCCTGGCTGGACCGGCTGCAGCAGCGCTACGGCCGCGTCGTGGCCTGGGGC
>DATKFT010000414.1:0-2996 GCA_035544335.1 Pseudorhodoferax sp. | reverse complement strand
GGTCGGGCGGCAGCCGCGCCACGCTGGCCAGGGCCGCTGCGCCATCGGTGGCCACCAGCACGCGGTAGCCTGCACCATCGAGCGCGGCGTGCAGCATGGCCAGGTTGCCGGGCACGTCGTCCACGATCAGGATCAGTCCATCGCCCGCGCGCAGCATAGGCGCGTGGACGGCTGAGTCGTCAGCAAACACCAGTGTCCTCCTTGATGCGTTCCAGGGCCAGCGCGTAGCCGGCCAGGTCGAAGCGCTGCACCTGATCGCGCAGCGCGGCCGTCAGCGGCGTGAGGCCGGGGTCGACGCGCTCGAGTTCGTCCAGCTTGTCCAGGATGCCGCGCACATAGCCCATCTCGCCGAGCTCGCGCAGCGCCAGCAGCTCGGCCGCAGGCAGGCCGGCGGCGGCGGGCGTGGGCGCGGGCGGCACTGCCTCGCTCGCCACCCACTGCAGGCCCAGCACGGCCTGCATGCGGGCCAGCAGGTCGTCGAGCTTGACGGGCTTGACGAACAGGTCGTCGCGCGCAATGCCCAGGTCCTCGCGCGGCTCCATGCGAAAGGCGTTGGCCGAGACGATCAGCACGGGCGCCAGGCTGATGCGGTTGGCGCGCAGCAGGCGCACGGTCTCCCAGCCGTCCATGCCAGGCATGTCGATGTCCATGAGCACCAGGTCGGGCTGCACCTGGCTGGCGATGCGCAGCGCGTCCGTGCCCGAGGCCGCTGGCGCCACGCTGAAGCCCAGCGGCTCCAGCACGTCGAGCAGCAGCTGCCGGTCCACGGCCGCGTCGTCCACCACGAGCACGCGCCGGCGCGGCCCCAGGTAGCCCGACACATCGGGCGCCATGGCCGGCGGCAGTGCGACGCGCGGGTGCAGGATGGCCGGCAGGAACAGCCGGATCGTGAACACCGTGCCCTGCCCCACGCGGCTGCGCACCGTGAGTTCGCCGCCCATGAGGTCGACCAGCATGCGCGCGATGGTCAGGCCCAGGCCCACGCCGCCGGCCACCACGCCGTCGCTGTGCTCCACGCGCTCGAAGGGCAGGAAGATGCGCTCCAGGTCGGCCGCGCCGATGCCAGGCCCCGAATCCTCCACCTCCATCAGCGCGATCTCGTTGGCGTAGTCCACGCGGAAGGCGACCTGGCCGCGCGCCGTGTACTTCACGGCGTTGCCGAGCAGGTTGATCAGCACCTGGGCCACGCGCTTGCGGTCGCCGCGCACGGCCGGCGGCAGCCGGTGGCTGGGACGGTAGGCGAAGGCGATGCCCTTCCTGCGCGCCTCCAGCTGGAACATCTCGGAGATCTCACCCAGGAAGTCGCCGAACGGGATCTCGCTGTTGACCAGACGCAGCCGGCGCGTCTCGATGCGCGCGATGTCCAGCAGGCCGTCGATCAGCGAGACCACGTGGTCGCCGCTGCGCCGGATCACGCCCAGCGCGGCGCGCCGGTGCGCGGGCAGCTCGCGTTCGCGCTCCAGGATCTGCGCATAGCCCAGGATGCTGTTGAGCGGCGTGCGCAGCTCGTGGCTGATGTTGGTCAAAAAGCGGCTCTTGGCGATGTTGGCGCGGTCGGCCGCCTGGCGCGCCTGCTGCAGTTCGCGGTCGGTCACCTCGTGCGCGGCGATCTCCTCGCGCAGCAGCGTGGCCTGGCGGTTCGACTCGTCCTGCGCCACGCGCCGGCTGTCGCTGGACAGCAGCAGCCAGCAGCCGCCGATGGCCATCACCAGCAGCGCCAGCGCGCAGGTGATCTTGATGTTGATGAGGTTCCAGCGCGCCGGCGAGCCCGGCGCCAGCTCGAACAGGATGTGCGCCTCCTGCGCCACGATGAAGGACAGCACGGCCCCCACCACCAGCGCCAGCCCCAGCAGGCAGGCCAGGTAGTGCAGGCGCCGCGTGGGCTCGGCGCGCAGCAGGGCCGGCACCAGGCTGCGCGCATGGCGGCCGAGCTGGCGCGCCAGGCTGGCCTGGGGCGGCTTGCAGCCGTCCTCGCAACGCGCGTCCAGCGTGCAGCACAGCGAGCAGATGTTGCAGCCGTAGGCCGGGCAGTGCGCCATGTCCTCGGACTCGTAGGCCTTCTCGCAGATGCCACAGGTGACCAGCGCACCGGGCACGAAGGGCGCCTGCCTGCGCGCGATGTAGTAACGCCCCTGGGTGGCCCAGGCCATCAGCGGCACGCAGCAGAACGCCACCAGGAAGCCGATCACCGTGCTGCAGGCCTGGGCCTGCTTGCCGAACACGCCGACGAAAGCGGCCAGCGCCAGGGCAGTGCCCAAACCCAGCGAGACGAAGCCCACCGGGTTGATGTCGTACAGGTGGGCGCGCCGGAACTCGATGCCGGGCGGGCTCAGCTTGAGCGGCTTGTTGACGACGAGATCGGCCACCAACGCGCCGATCCAGGCCACGGCGAAGTTGGCGTAGAAGCCCAGCATGCCTTCGAGCACGTCGAAGATGCCGACCTTGATCAGCGCCACGCCGATCAGCACGTTGAACACCAGCCAGACCAGCCGCCCCGGGTGCGCGTGCGTGAGCCGCGAGAAGAAGTTGGACCAGGCCAGCGAGCCCGCATACGCGTTGGTGACCAGGATCTTGACCTGCGAAACGATCACGAACAGGCAGGTGAAGCCCATGATCCACAGCGGGTCGCTGAACACCTGGGCGTAGCCGCCCAGGTACATCTGCACCGGCTTGATCGCATCGCCCGGCATCACGCCCTGGCGGATCACCAGGAAGGCCAGCACCGCGCCGCCCAGCATCTTGGCCGCGCCGATCACGATCCAGCCGGGCCCGGCGGCGATCAGCGCGGCCCACCAGCGCCAGCGCTGGCGGCCTCTCTTGGGCTCGGGCATGAAGCGCAGAAAGTCCACCTGCTCGCCGATCTGCGCCACCATGGAGGCCACGACGGTGGCGGCCGAGCCCATCAGCAGCCAGTCGAAATGGCCGTCGTTGATGCCGTAGGAGGCGTGCATGAGGCCGCGCAGCTCCTCGGGCTGGTTCCAGGCCAGGAACAGGTA
>DATKFT010000413.1:0-2482 GCA_035544335.1 Pseudorhodoferax sp. | reverse complement strand
AGGGGTCCAGCCGCAGGATGTAGGGAAAGTGCAGCACCGACAGCATGAGCAGCGAGAGCACGGAGTAGGTCTCGCCGCGCAGGGCCTGGATGCCCCACAGCGTGGCCATCGCGATCGCGTAGGCCACGAAGCGCGGCACGTCCACCACGAGCCGGCCCAGCACCAGGCCCAGGGCCGACACGGCCGCCAGCAGCGGGATCACGATGGACACGCCGATGGCGCCCAGCGGCGGCACGGCCAGCTTGGACACGAAGCTGGCGCCCACCACGGGCGCAGCGCCGATCCAGCGCGACAGCCGGTCCGGCGCCAAGCGGCGCGCACGCGCGGGCGCCGCAGATCCGGCTGCGCGCTGGGCGGCCGGCGCGGCCAGGCTCACCAGAGCAGCCTCCGGTCCGGGCGTTCAGGGCGTTCAGGGCGGTCCGCCCCCCACGGCCACCAGGGCCGGCGCGGTGTCATGGCCGCTCCCCCGCCGCCCTGCGGCCCGTCCACAGCGGCACCGCACGCTGCGGCACCCAGACGTGTTCGCGCAGCGTCGCGAACCCGACCGCAAAGCCCAGCGCCCAGGCGCCGTGCATGGTGGCCGCGGCAGGCCCGGCCAGCAGGCCGCAGACCGAACGCTCGCGCCAGGCCAGCTGCAGCGACACGGCCGCGAGGGCCGCGCCATACGCGCCCGGCCAGGCCAGCAGCAGCGGCCACCAGGGTGCCAGCAGCAGCGCGGCCAGGCACAGCGCCATGTGCAGCGGCACGGCCAGCTGGCGCGCCCGCAGCGAGCCCGGGTGGCGGCGCACCGTGCGCGAGCGCCCGCGCCCGTAGTGGAAGTACTGGCGCGCCAGTCCGCCCAGCGTGGCACGCGGGCTGTAGCCGATGCGGATGTCCGCGTCCAGGTAGATGCGGCTGCCCAGCGCGCGCTGGCGGCAGTCGAGTTCGGCGTCCTCGTTGTGCGTGAAGCTCTCGTCGTAGCCGCCCGCGCGCCGGAAGCTCTCCATGCGGAAGGCCGCATGGTGGCCATGGTCGATGAAGCCGCTGCGCCGCCCGCCGCGGTGGGCCGAACCGCCCGAGCCCAGCGGCGTGTCCGAGACCCAGGCGACGGCGCGCTGCACGCAGTTGCTGCCGCCCGAGTCCATGGGCACGACCACGGCATCGGCGCCCGTGCGGTCCAGCGTCTCGACGAGCTGGCGCACATAGCCCGGCGGGTAGTCGGCATGGGCGTCGCAGCGCACGAGCACGTCGGCGTCCTGCCCGGTCACGCGCGCGGCCAGGTTCACGGCCGCGCTCTGGATGCGCTGCGGATTGGGCAGCAGCGACAGCCAGGGCCTTGAGGCGACCAGGCGCCGCACGCAGGGCACCGTGCCGTCGGTGCTGCCGCCGTCGGCCACGACCATGCGCACCGTGCACCCGGCCGGCCAGTCCTGCGCCAGCGCGTCGACCACGCTTTCGATGGCATGGACCTCGTTGAGCGCGGGGATCACGACGAGGATGGACTTCACCATCGTGTGTGCCCCTGCCCCGAAGCACCGAGCGCACAGCACGGCGTCGCTGCGCGCAACACGGTTCGACCGGCCGCGGAGCAGGCCATGCCAGTGCACGCGCGGCACGGGCGCAGCCCGGCCGCTGCGTGCGCCCCTTGGGGGGGATCGGATGGCCCTGGCCATCCAGACGGGGTGGTCCTGTCAGTGTGCATTGAGCATGACTCCTGCGAGCTTGGCGTGCGAGCGCCCGACCTGCTGCACGAGCGCCTGCATGGCGTCCATGCGCGTGCGGTTGCGCCGGCCCAGCACGAGCGCGGCACCGCAGCGCGCGGCCAGCACACGGCTGTCGGCGCCATGCGTGGCGGCTGGCGTGTCGACGATGACGTGGTCGAAGCGCGCCAGCAGCTCCTGCAGCATGAAACCGAAGCTCGCGCGCTGCATGAGCTCCAGCGGGTTGGGTGGCAGCGTGCCCACGGTCAGCAGGTGCAGGCCCGGCAGCGCAGGCACCGGCACCGCGGCGTCCGTGCCCGCACGGCCGGCCAGGATGTTGGACAGGCCCGTGCCCGCAGGCATGCCGAACAGCACATGCTGGCGCGGCGTGCGCATGTCGGCATCGACCAGCAGCGTGCTTTCGCCGAGCTGGCTGAACGCGATGGCCAGGTTGGCCGCGAAGTAGGTCTTGCCGTCGCCCACGTCCGGGCTCAGCACCGCGAGCGCACGGCGCGGCTGGTCGGGTGCGAGCACGCCCATCAGCAGCTGGCTGCGCACGTCGCGGAACACCTCGGCCGCATCGCTGAAGGGGTCGGTCGCCGCCACGAGCTCGCTGCCCATGCCGGCCAGGCCGCCCTCGACCGCATAGGGGTAGTGGAACTGCTGCGACAGCGCCCACAGCACGTCTTCGCGCGAGGCGAGCTTGAGCGCGACGGCGGCCTCGCCGAAGCGCATGCCGTGCTGGCGCTGGTGCTGCAGGATCAGCTCGATCTGGCGCGCGTCGAGCCGGCGCAGCTCGCCGA
>DATKFT010000412.1:0-2727 GCA_035544335.1 Pseudorhodoferax sp. | reverse complement strand
GCAGAACATTGGTTCGACCTCGACATCCAGCATGCCCGATGGCTATGGGCAAGACGGGGGCTCAGGCGGAGACGGCGGAGGCCAGGGCACGCAGTTTTCCGGCCTCATGGACCAGATGAAGGAGGGGCTGAGTGCCGGCGGCGCAGGCACCTCGGAATACCTGTGCCCTGGTGGCTCCGGCATGCTTTCGCTGCAGTACCACTCGGAGTTGGATTCGCTGTTCTGGCGCGGCAAGATTCCGCTGGAGCTGCTGTACCCGGGCAGCTGGGTTCCAGGCATCGGCGAGGTGGGCAACAGCCTGATCAACACCTGGGGCGGTGGCTACCCGCGCACGGGCGAGCTGGTGCAGTCGCACCCCCGCAAGGCCGCAGCGGTGATCGCACACCGGCTCGGCTCGATCATCCGCCAGCCGGCCCAGCCCCACATCTACAAGAAGTTGTCGCCCAAGGGCGGCGGCTACCGGTACTTCGCGTCCATGGCCGATCCGAAATGGCAGCCGGTGCACCCCATCCCCGAGCCTGGCTGCATGACCTTCGGTGCCAACGACTCCCTGAGCCTGGGCTCGTGGGGCGACTACAAGACCTCGGGCAACAACGGCTACGTCTGGAACCTGTGGCTGCGCTACGAGTGCTGCAAGAAGGCCGCCGAGATCTTCCTGTTCTCCGTGCCTTGACGCACACCCCTGTACCGCCCCTTCACTGCATGCAACACCGTCCATCAGGCCATTCCATGGAACGCACCTCACGCATCGCCTTCGGCGCCCTGGCGCTGTCTGCGACCCTGCTTTGCGCACCGCCAGTGCAGGCCCAGCCGGTGACCAGTTCGTCGCTCTACTACCGCCTGGGCGGCAGCTCGCCCATGGGCGGCGCGGTCAACCGGAGCCAGAACTCGATGCGGCTCAGTTTCGGCGCCCGCGCGAACTACTCGTGCGGCAAGTTCGACATCGGCCTGTCCTGGTCGACCGTGATGAACGGGCTGGGCAACCTGGGTGGCCAGATCACCGGAGCGATCCAGGCCGGCATCGCGGCCCTGCCGCTGTACATCCTGCAGCGCGCACAGCCGGGGCTCTACCAGCTGTTCCAGAACTTCTCGCAGAAGGCCGACTTGCTGGTGGCCTCGTCCCTGAAGACCTGCGAAGAGATGGAGGCCATGATCAAGAACGGCAAGGATCCCTACGAGGAATGGGTCAACCTGGCCAAAGGCGATGGCTGGAAGGTCAAGGCCAGTGCCAGCGGCGACGTGGTGCAGGCCAAGTACGACATGAACAAGAACGAGTTCGGCCAGAAGCGCGGCCTCGATTGGGTGCTCGGCGCGAAGGCCGGCGGCGTCAACACCCGGCCGATCCGGCCGGTCCGTGACCTGTCCGTCGCCGGCTTCAACGCGAGCTTGAACCTGCCGACGAACACCTCTCCGTCGACGAGCTACGCCTCCTCCGCGTTTGCCGACTCACGCCTGGTGCGTGCGTTCAAGTCGGCGGAGGATCTGGCGACCTGGACCGCATCGGTGCTGGGCGACAAGCAGATCTACCTGTGCACCCAGGATGCATCGTGCCCCGAGCCGACGACCACCGAAACCGCAACCGGCCTGGGGCCGAAGTTTGACAAGGAGCTGCAGGAGGTCGCACCGGTGCTGCAAGGCGTGGTGACGGGCGCGGAGGACATGGCCCGGCTCAAGGAGATCGGCACGGCGGGCTTTGGCGTCAGCCCGCAGCTGGTGGAGTCCATGCGCGAGCTGCCGGCCAGTACCCGGCCGATGGCCGTGGGGCGCGTGGCGCACGAGCTGGCGATGCACCGGGTGGTCGACAAGGCCCTGGTGGCCAGGTCGGTGCTGGTGACCGGCCTGTCGCTGCCGGAGGCCACCAAATCGAGCGAGATGCAGGCCGACATGCAACGCCAGATCGACCGCCTCACGCAGTACGTGAACGACCTGATGTTCGAGTTCCGCATCCGCAAGGAGATGACCTCGGACACGGCCCTGGCCATCATGGGTGACCAGTTCTACCGGGACAGCCAGGGCGTCCGCGTGCGCGACGGCCGCACGCCCGAGCGTCAGCCGCTGGTGGATGGGAAGGTCGTCCCGTGAAGGCGGACGCGATGGAGCAAGCCATGGCCGATCCGCATCCAGTCGCCCCAGTGGCTTCACGCCGTCGACTCCGCTGGGCGGTCTGGGGGGCGTGGCTTGCATTTGGCGCGCTCATCGCGATGGTCGCCGCAGCGGTGATGGCGATCCTGCTGCAGCAGCCCGTCAAGGACCTGGAGAGCGTCGTTGAGCAGGTCCGGCGCTGGAAGTATGTCGGCGTGCTGGTCCAGGCGCTGGTGGCGCTGGCCATCGTGTTGCGTTGGAGCGCGATCGCCGCCTGGGCGGCACGCAAAGGCGTCATCAAGGCGCACGAGGTCGAGACAGTGATCGCGGCGCGCTGGAAGGTCGTGGCCCTGCTGGTGGTCTACCTGCTGGTGACCATCGGGCCAGGGGAAATAACCCGCCTGGTCAGCCTGTTTGCTTGAGGACAGACCATGGAACTGGACAGCTACCTGGAGATCTTCACGACGATGTACGGCTGGGCCTTCGCCAACATCATCGGCGAGGTCCTGACCGGCACCGGCCTGGTCGCCCTGCCCTTCGGACTGATCGTGTTTTCGGTGTGGCGCGATGCGAAGGAGTCGGCCTCGGGCGGCGCCGGCGCACAGGCGCTAATCGATGCAGTGATGGTCCGCATCATGATCGCGG
>DATKFT010000411.1:0-4300 GCA_035544335.1 Pseudorhodoferax sp. | reverse complement strand
GTAGCTGTCCAGCCAGGGCATGTTGCCGCCGAAGCGCTCCGCCACCACGACCTGGTCGCAGAACTGCGCATAGGCTTCCTCCCAGACCTCCCGCCAGCGCCTGCGCGCCTGGCTGGGGCTGGCCGATCCCAGGAAACCGGGCGGAAGCGGCGGGCAGCCATCGGCCATGCCGTCGGCCATGTCCAGTTTGTGCGCGAACTCATGGACCACGACGTTGTAGCCGGCGTCCGCGCTCTGGCCGGCTTCGGCCACGGCCTGCCAGCTCAGCATGACGGGCCCCCGGTCCATGGCTTCGCCGGACAGCACTTCGTCGTACAGGTGGACCACGCCGGTTTCATCGATGGACTCGCGGCGCGCAACGACCTCGCCTGGCTGCACCACGATGCCGACGAAGTCGCTGTACCAGCGCAGCACCGAGCCGCGGCCAGGTGCGCCCCCGTCGGGCCGCGCCGCCAGATGCAGCAGCGGCAGGCAGGCCTGCGCCGCGATGGCGACAGCGATCTCGTCAGTGATCTGCAGGCCGCCTGCGCCGTGGAATTCCTTGTCATCCAGGAATTCGGCACTCAACGCATGCAGGCGCTCCTGTTCCTGCGGGGACAGGCGGCCCAGAAAGCCATAGTGCGAAAGCGTGGCCTGCCAGAGCGTGGCAGGTATGCTGCGCGGCGCGCGCTTGCACCAGCGCAGCAGCCTGCGCCATGCTGCGCTCACGGGGGCACCCTTCGGCCTGCGGCCTGTCCCGCCAAGCGGGCCGAGCCCGGACACCAAAGGTCCAGTGGACCTTTCGTGCCTGGCGAGGGGGCGGGGCGCAAGCCACGGCGCGGCCTGCAGGGCCGAGCCTGCCTGGGGCTGGCCGGCGCGGCGCTCATGGCGCCGCTGGGATTCCGATGCGCTGCGGTGCTGCGTCTGTTGTCAGGCGCAACAGTTCCAGCCGCGGCAGCTGTGCCTCGGCTTCCCAGTCGCTCATCACGATGCGCGCCAGGCCTTCGCCCAGGTCGTGGTCGGCCGGCATGTGGGTGTGGCCATGGATCAGCGTGTCGCTGCGCGCTGCGCGCAGCCAGGCCCGCGCCGCGTCGGCGTCGACGTCCGCATAGCCCAGTCCCTGGTCCTTGCGCTGCTCGCTGGCCTGGCGGATCTGCCGGGCCATCTGCCGGCGCAGCGCCAATGGATGCTGCAGCGAGGCCTTCTGCCAGGCGGGGTTCTGCACCTGCAGCCGGAACTGCTGGTAGGCCACATCGTCCAGGCACAGCGCGTCGCCATGGCTCAGCAGCCAGCGGCGGCCCCCGAAGACGAGCACGGTGGGGTCGCTGAGCAGCTGCATGCCGGTCGCAGCCAGCCCCTGGGGGCCGAACAGGAAATCGCGGTTGCCGTGCATGAAGTACACGGGGCGCTGCGCCGACACGCTGCGGATGAGCTCGGCGCAGCGGCGCTCGAACTGCCCGAGCGGACTGTCGTCGCCCACGGCCGGGTCCAGCGCGTCGTCGCCGACCCAGACCTCGAACAGGTCGCCGAGCATGAACAGCGCATCGGCCCGGCTCTGCGTGAGCGCACGCTGCCAGGCCTCGAACGTGGCCGGCTCCTCGGGCCGCAGATGCACATCGGACAGCAGCTCGATGCTGCGCCAGTCGCCGGGGGCGACCAGCTCGGCCAATGTCGGAAGAGCCGGCTGCGCCTGCATCAGAGTGCGACGGCCTTCTCGATGACCAGGTCTTCGACCGGCACGTCGTCGTGGAAGCCCTTGCGGCCGGTCTTCACGGCCTTGAGCTTGTCGACGATCTCGGTGCCTTTGACGACCTTGCCGAACACGGCGTAGCCCCAGCCCTGGGCCGAGGGGGCGGTGTGGTTCAGGAAGGCGTTGTCGACCACGTTGATGAAGAACTGGGCCGTGGCCGAGTGCGGGTCGTTGGTGCGCGCCATGGCCACCGTGTACTTGTCGTTCTTCAGGCCGTTGTTGGCCTCGTTGTCGATCGGCGCGTCCGAGCCCTTTTGCTTCATGCCGGGCTCGAAGCCGCCGCCCTGGACCATGAAGCCCGGGATCACGCGGTGGAAGATGGTGTTGTCGTAGTGGCCCTTCTTCACGTAGGCCAGGAAGTTCTCGGTGGACTTCGGCGCCTTGTCGGCGTCGAGTTCCAGCGTGATGACGCCGTGGTTGGCAATGTGGAGTTCGACTTGGGGTTGGCTCATGTCATTTCACCAGGGTTGCAGATTGGATGAGGATGGGCGTTTGCGGCGCATCCGTGGGGAAGGGGCCGCCAGGCCCGGTGGGCACGGCCTTGATCTTTTGTACCACGTCCATGCCGGCGACGACCTTGCCGAACACGGTGTAGCCGTACAGCTGCGAGGCACCCAGCAGTTGCGCTCGCGGCACGTTCTCGTAGGTCTTGCCCTGGTAGGTGAACTTGGGCACGGGGTCGCCGTCGGGAATGGCCACGGGGTCCAGGAACGCGTTGTCGGCGACGTTGATGAAGAACTGCGCCGTGGCCGAGTTCGGGTCATTGGTGCGGGCCATCGCCACCGTGCCGACGACGTTGCGCTGACCACCCTTGGCCAGTGCCGCACGCCCTTCGTGTTCGACCGGCGCGCGCATGGTCTTTTCCTTGTAGTTCCGGTCGTAGCCGCCGCCCTGCACCATGAAGGTGGGGATCACGCGGTGGAAGATCGTGCCGTCGTAGTGCTTGTCGCGCACGTACTGCAGGAAGTTCTCGACCGTCTTGGGGGCCTTGTCGGGATAGACCTCGATCGTGAAGTCGCCGGCGCTGGTCTTGAACAGCACGCGCGGCGCGTCGGCGGCCTGGGCCAGCGGGGCGAGGACGAGGCCGGCGGCCAGCACGAGGGCACGGCGCGACAGCGGAAACAGGCGAGCGGTCATGGAGCGACGGTGGATTGGAGCGAGGTGGGGCGCGCCGCCGCGGGGCGGCGCGGACGGGACGGCAGCGGCTTACTTGCCCGCCGGGCGGGGCTTGGCGGCCTGCGGCGCCAGCATGCTGGTCAGCGCAGCGACCTTCTGCGTGGCCTGCGGGTTGTTGCCCTGCAGCTGCAGGGAGCGGCTGTAGGACTGGCTGGCCAGCTTGGCGTAGACATCGCCCAGGTTCTCGTGCGCCGTGGCGTAGTTGGGGTTCAGGCGGATCGCCATCTCGAGTGCCGTGCGGGCCTTGTCGTACTGGTTCTGGCCTGCGTACAGCACGGCCAGGTTGTTGTACGGCTCGGGCAGCTCGGGAAATTCCTGCGTGAGCTGCGTCAGCGTCTCGATGGCCTCGGCGGGCTTGCCGAGCTCGGACTGCAGCACGCTCTTCATGAAGCGCATCTGGGGGTCGCGCGGCTTGCCGGCCAGGTACTGGTCGGCCTTGGTGCTGGCTTCTGCGAGCTTGCCGGCGCGCACCAGCTGGTTCACCTCGGCATAGGGGTCGGCCTGCGCCAGCGCAGCCTGGCTCGCCCATGCCGCGCAGCCGACCACCAGCACGCGCGCCACCAATACGCGCGTGTAAGGCAGGATGCGGGACAGCGCTTGCTTCATAGAACCTCTTGCGAATACGGAAGGACAGCCTGCGCACGCGGCTATAGAATGCCTGCGATTCTAGCCGAGGGGGGTGTGCGGCCCGGCGCAGCGCCAGCGCAGCCGCCCTCGTGAACAGCGGGGCCTTGACGGCCCGACCGACCCCCAGGATGTCCCCGAACGATCCTGTGTATTCCCAGATCCCATGAGTTTGCGCATCTACAACACGCTGACGCGTGCGTTGGACGATTTTTCTCCGATCGAGCCCGGTCACGTGCGCATGTACGTCTGCGGCATGACCATCTACGACCTGTGCCACGTGGGCCATGCGCGCATGATGATGGCCTTCGACGTGGTGCAGCGCTGGTTCAAGTGCAGCGGCCTGCGCGTGACCTATGTGCGCAACATCACCGACATCGACGACAAGATCATCCGCCGCGCGGTCGAGCGTGGCATCACCATCCGCGCACTGACCGATGAGATGACCGCGGCCATGCACCAGGATATCGGCGCGCTGGGCATCGAGCCGCCCACGCACGAGCCGCGCGCCACCGAATACGTGCCGCAGATGCTGGGCCTCATCGGTACGCTGGAAGGCAAGGGCCTGGCCTACCGCGCGAACAGCGGCGACGTGAACTACGCGGTGCGCAAGTTCCCCGGCTACGGCAAGCTCTCCGGCAAGTCGCTCGATGACCTTCGCGCGGGCGAGCGCGTTGCGGTGGCCGGCGACAAGAACGATCCGCTGGACTTTGTTCTCTGGAAATCGGCCAAGCCCGACGAGCCCGCTGAAGCCCGCTGGGACAGCGCTTA
>DATKFT010000410.1:0-2434 GCA_035544335.1 Pseudorhodoferax sp. | reverse complement strand
TCCCACATCGCCGACGATTTCAACGTGAAGAACGCCGTCTACAAGGAGAAGCAGCCCGTCGACAGCTTCATCGATCCTTCCCTCACGGACGAAGCCTTGAAGTAAACAGTCAGTAGCGTAAAGCGTCATCCAGAGGGTGCCGTCGTGGCACTGCCTGCTGGCATGGCTGCAACTGCCGCGCGCGTCTGGTCCGAGGTGACCGAGGGCCAGGGTGTCGTGCTGGTCAACGGGGAGGAGGTGGCGCCCTCGTAGATCCATCGAGAACCGCGCCAGCGCCGTGAGGCGTCGTGCAACTAGGCGGGCTGGCAGGGTGCTTGGAACCACCCTGCCCGCCCTAACCAAATCAACTGAATAGGAGCTGAACATGGCTATTCGGGAGTCTATTCCCACTGCGCCGAGCCCTGCCCGGGCCGGCGCGTCTTCTTCGTTCGATCAGCGTGCCTACCTGATCCGCATGGGGCTGCTGCGCCCTTCCCTGCCTGTTACGCCGAGCTGCGCGCAAGGGGGGCGGCATGCCTGACCTTCGGCCTGTTACGCCCACCTGATGTGTGTCTGGCGAGGCAGCTCGGGCTGTCGATCTGTCCTACGAGTGCTACGACGCCTTGCTGGAGCTGGAGTCCCTCCTGTCCGGTTATGACGATCTGCCGGAACCACCCCGGTGGGTGTTCGGCGTGATCCGTGCCGTCCTGCGAGCGCGGGCCCTGGCCTACGAGGCGCATGGTGCCGCGTTGTGTGTGCGCGGCTTCCATGACGATGCGAAACCCGCCACTGAGGCCGGCGATGCCCCATGACCCTCGGGGAGCTGCTGGCGGCGCTGTTGATCGCAGGCGTATTGGTCTGGCTCAGCGGCCAGATGGTGGGCCTGACTTGATCTCTGATGACAAACGGGGACCCGCTTGCGGGGCTGGGGGTATGGGGGTGCAGAGCCCCCATGTTCACGGTCGATTAGCCTCGTGCCCGGCTTACGTGAATCCCCGTTACATCGGGGTTCAAAGGCCCTGGTCATATGACTGGACGATTATTGAAGTCTGGCGGGATATGCAACCTTCTCTTTTTTTGCCTGAAACTGCAGATTATTCAGACGCAAAGGCTGGATAATGTCCTATACATCGTATGAAGTTTATGCGGCGCAACGACAAGCTGGTTTAGAGTCAAGCATGGTCAGCGGCCGCCTGTGCAGCTAGTGCCTCAACATCCATCCCCAACTCCCTCACAGCTTCCCCCATGCAGACACCACGTGACATCAACATCCAGCGCGCCCATGCAGTGCTGGACTGGAACAGGCGGCACTTGCGCCACGCCTCGCGCCTGACCGACGACACCGTCGGCGAGTGCTTTGCCGAAGCCTTTGTGGTGAAGCCCAACGGCCGCCACTACGACGCCACGCGAGAAACCTACCGTGGGTTTCTGGATGGCATGAAACGCACAATGACCGGCATCGACTACGAGGTCAACGGCACCGTGGCCGACGACGAGTCCGTGGTGTTCTCCATGCGGGCCACCATCGGCCATCTGGACGGCTCGAGCGCCGACTTCCTGGCCATGCTGCGGATGCAATTCGACGCCAGCGGAAAGGTCACGCTGTGGGAGGAGATCTATGTGCCGGCTGCTGCCCTTGGCGAGCCTGTCCGATAGCGGGCCGATGGTCGCTCAGCGTCGGACGAGCTCCCGGTCGATCGCTGCCACGAGTGCAGCATCATCGGGTGCGACATCCGGCGCAAACCTGGCCACGACGTCTCCGCCCCTGCCGATGAGGAACTTCTCGAAGTTCCACAACACGCCGCGTTCGCCTGGATCGACCAGCTGCATGGCCTCCAGCTTGCTGCGCAAGGGGCCGTCGCCATGCGCCTGCGGCTGCGCTTGGACCAGCGCCGTGTACAGCGGATGCCGGTCCTCGCCCTTGACCGATATCTTCGAGAACATCGGGAAATGCACGTCGTAGTGCATCGAACAGAACTCTCCGATCTCCGCATCCGAGCCCGGCTCCTGTCCCGCGCAGTTGTTGGTGGGGAACCCGAGCACCGGCAGTCCGCCCCCGCGCTTTGCCTGGTACAGCGCCTCCAGCCCTTTGTACTGGGGTGTCAGGCCGCATTGGGAGGCCACATTGACGATCAGCAAGACCTCGCCGCGAAAAGCGGCCAAGGTCGTGGTCGATCCATCGATGCGTTGCAATGGGATGTCGTCGATGCGGGGCATGCTGGAGATTCTTTGGGAGACGCCTGGCGAGCAAGCGTTCCGTCAACACAGAAATAGAATGAACATTCTAGATCGCTCCCCTGCTCTTCCCGCCGCTGGCGCAAGCGCGGCCTGCCGCGCTTGGCAGGCCCATGCCTTCAGTGCCCTTCGGCACCTTCCTGCATTTGCTTGCTGGCCTCCAGCCATCTGCGGTGCAACTGGTTGCCACGCAGCATGGCCTGCTGCGCCTTGCGCTGTT
>DATKFT010000409.1:0-2712 GCA_035544335.1 Pseudorhodoferax sp. | reverse complement strand
GCGCTGCGCTTGGCCAGCTGGCGCACCTCGCCCGCGACGACGGCGAAGCCACGGCCCTGCTCGCCCGCGCGCGCGGCCTCGACGGCGGCATTGAGCGCCAGGATGTTGGTCTGGAACGCGATCGCGTCGATCACGCCGATGATGTCGGCGATCTGGCCCGAGGCGGCATGGATGCCCTGCATGGTCTGCACCATCTGCGCGACCACGGTGCCGCCCTGCTCGGCCACGCCACTGGCATCGGCGGCGAGCTGGCTGGCCTGGCGCGCGGTGTCGGCGTTCTGGCGCACGGTGGCCGTCATCTGCTCCATCGAGGCGGCCGTCTGCTGCAAGGCACTGGCCTGGCTCTCGGTGCGCGCCGACAGGTCGTTGTTGCCCTGGGCGATCTCGGCGCTCGCGGTGGCCACACCGTCGGCATTGCCGCGCACGCGCAGCACCACCTGCGTGAGTTGCGCACGCATGGCCAGCAGCGCGGCGATCAGGCGGCCGACCTCGTCCGTGCCGTGCGCAATGCCGGGGCCGGCCAGGTCACCGCGCGCCACGGCATCGGCGAGCGCGACCGCCTGTGCCATGGGGCGCGTGATGGAACGCACGAACACCGCCATCAGGCCGCCCGCGAGCAGCAGGCCCAGTCCCAGCGCCAGGCCGGTCCACAGCAGCGCGCGGCGCTGGTCCACGATGCGCTGCTGCAGGGCCGCGTCCAGGCTGGCCATGGCCAGCGCATTGAGTTCGTACAGGCCGTCGATGGTCCGCGTGAAATCGTCGAAGTAGGCCTGGCCCGGCAGCGTGAGCGTGGTGGCCTGCAGCAACTCGCGCTCGGCCAGCTGCAGCGTGACGGCTATGCGCTCGTTCTGCGCGCGCACGGCTGCCTGCAGCGCCTGGCGCAGCGCCGCATCGGCCGCGGTGGCGCGCGCGAAGTTGCGCATGGCCTCGCCCTGCAGCTCCAGCACGCGTTCGCGCAGCGACTGCAGCTGCGCGCGGCCGGGCGGTGGCAGCTCGCCGCGCGCGAGGAAGGACGAACCCTGCGCGCGCATCACGCCCAGCTTCTCGCCCAGCAGGGGGGACTGCACCAGCGCGGCCTGGATCAGGGCCTGCAGCGCGGGGTCCGGCTCCAGCGTGAGCCGAAAGCTCTGCAGCAGCTCCTCGCCGATGCGCATGCTGGCCGCGATCAGCGCCGTGTGCCGGGCCGTGCTCTGCGCGGCCTCCAGGCCACGCTCGGCCACCTGGGCCTCGAGCACCTGCCAGGTCTGGCGCAGCTCGCCCCAGGCCTGGCGCTGCGCGGCGGGCACCTCGGCCTGTGCGAAGCGCGCATCGGCGGCCTCCAGCGCCTTGGCCACGGCGTCGCGCGCGGCCGGGCGGCGCGCGGCCAGCACCGCGTTGCCGCTCAGCATGCTGGCCGACAGGCCGCGGTGCACCTGCATCCATTGCACGGCCAGGTTGAGCGCGGCCAGCGGCGGCGCGCCCTGGGCTTCGTGGCGGGCCTGGTCCAGCGCCTGCAGCGCGCTGCGCGTGTAGAGCCAGCTGGGCAGCAGGCACATGAGCACACCGATCAGCGCAAGGATGGCGAATTTGTGGAGCAGTGAGAGGCGTTGGAGCATGCAGGTGTCTCGGCAGTGGCGACGGCGAGGCGCGGCAGCCGCCGGGGCCTGCCGGGCCCGGCCACCCTGCCGTCTCCTCGGACCGGGACGTGCAAGTTCCAAGCCATGGCCACGCCGTGCAGTGCGACGCAGGGACCGGCTGTCGGCCCGCCGCAGGCGGGCGCAGCAGGCCCAGGTCGTACCCTGCCGCCACGCACCCTGCTGCCACGTGCGCAGGCGCCGCGCGCGCTGCGGCAGACCTGCGCAGCCCCCCTCAGCCTAGTCCTTGGCGTGCAGCCCCTGGCCCTGCACGCCAGGCTCCCAGATGCCCATCGGGTCGGCCTGGGCCAGCTTGGCGCCTCGCTGCGTCAGGCGACGGGCCCAGGCCGCATCGTGCCGGCACGGCGCATAGGCGTCCTGCGCCATCTGGTACACGCGTGTGGACACGTCCATGAGGCCCAGCACCGAATGGAAGTAGTCGTCGTGGGAGACCCGCGCATCGGCGCGCTCGCGCAGACAGCTGTCCGACAGCGCGCTGGCCTGCGCGAAGCCGGGCGACAGCCAGGTGATCCAGGGCACGTGCTTTTGCACGTCCGGCGCGATCGCATAGGGCATGCCGTGCAGGAACAAATTGTTCTCGCCCAGCGATTCGCCATGGTCGGAGACGTACATCAGCGCGTTGTCGGTGCCGGTCGGGTTGCGCTGCAGCCAGGCGATGGCCTCGCCCAGGAACTGGTCGGTGTAGGCGATGGAGTTGTCGTAGGCATTGCGCAGCTGCTGCGGATCGCAGTCCTGCAGCGCATTGCTCGTGCATTCGGGCAGGAAGCGCTTGGCCGCGGCCGGCGAACGCGCCGCGTAGGCCGGGCCATGGCTGCCCATCTGGTGCAGCACGACCACCGTGCCGCGCGCGCGGCGCACCGGGTCCAGCGCGGCCAGCCGGGTTTCGAGCTGCTCCAGCATCACGCCGTCCAGGCACTCGCCGCCGCTGCACAGGCCGTTCGGCGACGCCTTGGCCGTCGCGGCATGCGGCACGCGGTCGCACACGCCCTTGCAGCCGGACTGGTTGTCCAGCCACAGCACGGCCAGGCCGGCGCGTTGCAGCACGTCCAGCAGGTTCTCGTAGTCGCCGCTGCGGCGC
>DATKFT010000408.1:0-6218 GCA_035544335.1 Pseudorhodoferax sp. | reverse complement strand
GCACGATGCTCTGCCAGGGGGGGGTGCGCGGATCGTCGGGGTCGGACAGCTGGGCGGCCAGGCGCTGCAGCAGCGGCTCGTCCAGTGCGGCCAGCCAGGCGCCGTCGATGCGGCGCGGAAAGGCCAGCGAGAACAGCGCGGAGGCGTCCACGGTCTCGGGCGTGCCGGGCAGCAGCTTGCGCCGCAGCCGCTCGTTGAACTCGCTGGCGAAGGCCGTGCGCGGCGCGAAGCCATGGTCGCCCAGCAGCACCGAGAAGTCCACCGTCAGCACCATGGTGCGCCACCAGGCGCGCAGCTTGGGCAGCAGCTCGGGCCGGGCCTCCAGCGCCTCGACCAGGAAGCGCACGCGGCTGACCGCGGCGGCCACCGAGGCACCGTCGCCGCGCACCCAGTCGAGCACGCGGATCAGCCAGATGTGGCGGTGCGCTAGCGGCGCCGACGGGTCCAGCGCATCGAGGATGCGGTTGATGTCTTGCATAGGCTCAATGCAGTACCCGCGCGCCGCCGCCCGGACCCGTGCCGGCGTCCAGGATGAAGGCCGGGATCTCGACTTCGAAGCGCGTGCCGTCCTCGGCCACGCAGAAATAGCTGCCGCGCATCGAGCCCGTGGGCGTGTGCAGCCGGCAGCCGCTGGTGTACTGGAAGGATTCGCCGGGCTTGAGCAAGGGCTGCTGGCCGACCACGCCCAGGCCCTTGACTTCTTCGGTGTGGCCGTGGCCGTCGGTGATGATCCAGTGGCGTGAGATCAGCTGTGCCGGCACATCGCCGTGGTTGTGGATGGTCACCTGGTAGGCGAAGCTGTAGACCGCCTGCTCGGGCGAGGACTGGTCTGCAAGGTAGTGGGGCTGCGCCTCGGCCGCGAACTGGTACTTGGGCATGGCCGGCATCCTACCTGCCCGACCGCGGCCGGCGCGGAAAACCCGGCTCGGTGAAAATACCGCGCCATGACCGCCCCCAACAGCCTTCCTGCCTACCGCATCGCCCCCTCCCTGCTGTCCGCCGACTTCACGCGGCTGGGCGAGGAGGTCACCAACGTCATCGCCGCCGGCGCCGACTGGATCCATTTCGACGTGATGGACAACCATTACGTGCCCAACCTGACCTTCGGGCCCATGATCTGCAAGGCCTTGAAGCCGCTGTGCAGGAAGGCCGATGGCACGCCTGTGCCCATGGACGTGCACCTGATGGTGCAGCCCGTGGACGCGCTGGCCGCCGCCTTCGCCGAGGCCGGCGCCGACCTGATCAGCTTCCACCCCGACGCGAGCATCCACGTGCACCGCAGCGTGCAGGCCATCCGCGCGGCCGGCTGCAAGGCCGGCCTGGTGTTCAACCCGGCCGCGTCGCTGGATGTGCTGGACTGGGTGCTGGACGACATCGACCTCGTGCTGATCATGAGCGTGAACCCCGGTTTCGGCGGCCAGGCCTTCATCGACAGCGCACTGCGCAAGACCGAGCTCGTGCGCAAGCGCATCGACGCCAGCGGCCGCGACATCCGGCTGGAGGTGGACGGCGGCATCAAGGCCGACAACATCGCGCGCGTGGCCGCGGCCGGCGCCGACACCTTCGTGGCCGGCAGTGCCATCTTCGGCCAGAAGGACTACAAGGGCGTGATCGACAGGATGCGCAGCGCGCTGGCCGGCTGAGAAGCGGTCCACGGATCCTTCACGCCCGGCGCCTTGCCCTGCGGACCAGGGCGGCGACCTGCTCTGTCGCCCGCAGCCCGCCGCACCACGTCATGGGTGCGATCGATGCATTCAGCGCGCGTGCGCCCGCGCCACGCCGCCGTCGCGCCAAGCTTTCGCCACATTGGCGTCACATTGGCAGGGGGGCGGAGGCCAACAATGCCACCATGCCCCCCCACACCCTTGCCCCCTGGATAGGGCGTCTGCCGCAGACGCTCTGGAACCTGGCCTATGCCGGGCTCGTGCTGGCGGCGCTGCCGCTGGTCTGCTGCGCGCTGATGCTCCGCCTGCGCGCGCGCTCGCCGTAGGGCTCAGAGCCCCAGGCGCTGGGCCACGTAGTCCGCATCCTTGTCGCCACGGCCCGACAGGTTGACCAGGATGTGCTGGTCGGCCGGCAGGCTGCGGGCCGCACGCATGGCCCAGGCCACGGCGTGCGCGCTCTCCAGCGCCGGGATGATGCCTTCCACGCGCGACAGCGTCATGAAGGCCTCCAGGCACTCCGCGTCGCTGGCGCTCTGGTAGTCCACGCGGCCGATGTCCTTGAGGTGGCTGTGCTGCGGGCCCACGCCGGGGTAGTCCAGGCCCGAGGCGATGGAATGCACGGCGGCCGGCTGGCCATCGGCGTCCTCCAGCACGTAGCAGGCCATGCCGTGGATGGCGCCGGGCTTGCCCATGGTCAAGGTGGCGGCATGGCGGCCGGGCTTGTCCGTGCCTTCGCCCGCGGGCTCCACGCCGACCAGGTGCACGGCCGCGTCGTCCAGGAAGGCCGTGAAGATGCCCATGGCGTTGGAGCCGCCGCCCACGCAGGCCGCCACATGGTCGGGCAGCCGGCCGTGCCTGGCCTGGAACTGTTCGCGGGCCTCGCGGCCGATGATGGACTGGAAGTCGCGCACCATCATGGGGAAGGGGTGCGGTCCCACCACCGAACCGATCGCATAGAGGTAGTCGGTCGGGTTGGTCAGGTACTCCTCGAACGCGCTGTCCACCGCTTCCTTGAGCGTGGCCGCGCCGCGCGTGACGGCGACCAGCTTGCAGCCCAGGATGCGCATCTTGGTCACGTTGGGGTGTTCCTTCTCGATGTCCACCTGGCCCATGTGGATCTCGCAGGGAATGCCCACCAGTGCGCAGGCCGTGGCCAGCGCCACGCCATGCTGGCCTGCGCCGGTCTCGGCGATGACCTTCTTCTTGCCCATGAAGCGGGCCAGCAGCGCCTCGCCCAGGCAGTGGTTGATCTTGTGCGCGCCGGTGTGGTTGAGGTCTTCGCGCTTGAGGTGGATCTGCGCACCGCCGATCTGGGTCGACAGGCGCCGCGCGTGGAAGATCGGGCTGGGCCGGCCCACGTAGTCGGCGAACAGCGAGGCCAGTTCCTGCTGGAAGTCTTCGCGCTGGGTGATCTGCGCGTAGGCGACGTTGATGTCGTCCATCGCCTGCTTGAGGTGCGGCGGCACGAGCTGGCCACCGTAGGGGCCGAAGTAGCCGTTGGCGTCGGGCATGGCGGGAAGGGGGCTGCTGCGCATGGTGGTCTGTCTCGAGCTGGAGGGTGGTTGGAATGGGGTGGGCGGCCCGCGGGCGCGCCCGGGCTGGATTCTGACGCGGGGCCCGTTCAGGCCCGCTTGGTTTTCCTGCCCCCTTTGGCGTCCTTCGGTGGTGTCTTGCCGGCCTTGCTGGTGTTGGCCGCCTTGGCGGCCTTGGGCTTGGGCACCGGCTTGGCGGCCGCGGCGCTGTCGGCCAGCGCGTCCTCCAGCCAGACCAGCGCATCGACCTGGGCCATGAAATGGCGCAGGTAGTCGGGTGCGGCGCTGCGCATGAGCTGCAGCGCCTGGTGGACCAGGTGCTCGGAGTTCAGCGGGCCGGGGTTGTCCGGGGCTTCGGCCAGTGAGGCGTTGAGCCGGCGCTCGGCATCCAGGCGCGCCCAGGTGCTGCGGAAGAACTGCAGCATGTCGGGCTCGGCTGCCGCCCCCGCCGCCCGCGGGCCGGCCACCGGGGCGGGCGGGCGCAGGCCTTGCAGCAGCGCGGCCAGCGGCCCGGGCCCGGGCGCAGGGCGCCTCGGCGCGCCGGCCGCTGCCGCTGCCACGGCCGCCGGCTGGGGCTGGGCCTGCAGCGCAGCCAGGCGCGCCTGCAGCAGCGCCAGCTCGCTGCCCTGGCGCGTGGCCGCGCGGCGCGCCAGCGCCTGCACGAAGTGCGCGCGCAGCGGATCGGCCGCGGCGCGGGCGCCGGCCTCATCCATGCGGCGGGGCCGGTGTGCGCTGGGGCCGGGGCGTGGGGGCCATTTCCACACGGCGGTTGCGTGCGCGCCCCGCGTCGTCGGCGTTGGAGGCCACGGCCTGCTCGGAGCCGAAGGCTGCCGCGAACACGGCCGAGGGCGGGATGCCTTCCTCGATCAGCGTGCGTGTGACGGTCAGCGCGCGCTGGGCCGAGAGCTCCCAGTTGTCGAGGAACTGGCGGTTGCTCGCGCGCACCTGGCGGTCGTCGGTGAAGCCGCTGACCATGAGGATCTCGTCGCGCTGGGCCAGGTAGGCCGCGAGCGGCGCCGCGATGCTCTGCAGCAGCTGGCGGCCTTCGGGCTGCAGCTCGTTGGAGTTGAACGCGAACAGCACGCTGCCGCTGATGCCGATGCGGCCGTTGTCCAGCGTCACGCGGCCGGCCGCCAGCGGGCCGGACAGCGCCTGCTCCAGCGTCTGCAGCCGCTGGGCCTGGGCCTGGCGCTGCGCGATCTCGGCGTGCAGCCGCGTGTCCAGTTCCAGCTGCATGCCGATCACGCCGACCAGGATCAGCACGAACACGCCCAGCATGGCGGCCATGAGGTCGGCGAACGCGGTCCAGACCGGGGCGGCCTCCTCGGGGCCGGCGTCGATGTCCTCGGCTGTCATGCGGTGGTGGCCTGGGCGCTGCGCTCGTTCGCCAGGCGCTGCAGGTCTTCGACGATCTGCTTTTGCGACAGCAGCGAGAGGTCGATCACCTCGCGCGCCTGGGCCACGTAGTAGGCCAGCTGCTCGTCGCTGCGCGCGATCGAGCGGCCCAGCGTGTCGTCGACCTGCTGCAGGTGGGCACCCAGCTGGGTGTTGGAGGCACTGAACAGCTCCACGGCCGCGCCGAAGGCCTCGCCCAGGCTGGCGACCTCGGCCGCACCCGCGCCGAGCTGCGCGGCGGCCTCGGCCAGCCGGCTGCCCTGGCCCTCGATCTGCGCGGCGAAGCGTTCGCCGGCGCGTTCGAGCACCTCGGTGGAGCCCGACACCAGTGCGTCGATGGCCACGCGCTGCTCGCTCGAGGCGTGGTTCACGGCGTCGAGCAGCGTGCGCAGCGTGTCCAGCACGCGCGCGCGTTCGTCCAGCATGGCGTTGTCGCGCGCCATGCTGTCGGTCAGCTTGTCGCGCAGTTCGGCGATGACCTCGGCGGCGGCGCGCGGTGCCTGCGCGGCGGCGTCGACCAGGCGGCCGATCTCGGCCACCGTGGCGCTGGCCTGGGCCTGGGCGCGTTCGCCCATGGCCTGGGCCGTCTCGGCCAGCGCGGCGCAGATGCGCTGCTGCTGCGCCAGGCCGTGGTCGCTGGCCTCGCGCCATTGCGCGCCCAGCGTGGCCGTGGTCGCGGCCAGTGCCGCGTTCCAGTCGGCCAGGCGCGCGGCATCGCGGGTGCCGGCCTGGGCCTGCAGATCGGCGTGGGCCTGCGTGACCGTGGCCTGCAGCACGGCCGCATGGTGCGAGAAGCCGTCGGCCGCGCTGGCCAGGGCCTGGCGTGCCTCGGTGCCGTGCGCCTGGGTGGCGCGCTCGTGCTGCGCGAGGGCTTCGGTCCAGGCGGCCAGGCGTTCGCTGTCGCGCGCGGCCACCTGCTCCTGCCAGTCCGCAACCCGCTGCACCAGGCCGCTGGCAGCGCCGTCCAGTGCCGCGCCGGTGCTGGCGGCCAGGGCCTGCTGCGCCTGCTCGTGGCGGGCCAGCGCCTCGTTCCAGGCTGCGAGCTGCGCGGCATCGCGTGCAGCGGCCTGGGCGTGCAGGTCGGCGTGCGCCTGGGCCACACCTTGCTGCAGCGTGGCGACATGCGTCTCGAAGTCCGTGGCGGTGCGGGCCAGGGCCTGGCGTGCATCCAGGCCATGCGCCTGGGTGGCACGCTCGTGCTGGGCGAGGGCCTCGGTCCAGGTGGCCAGGCGTTCGCTGTCGCGCGCGGCGACCTGCTCCTGCCAGTCCGCAACCCGCTGCACGAGGCCGCTGGCGGCGCCGTCCAGCGCCGCGCCGGTGCTGGCGGCCAGCGCCTGCTGCGCCTGCTCGTGGCGGGCCAGCGCCTCGTTCCAGGCGGCGAGCTGCGCGGCATCGCGCGCCGCGGCCTGGGCCTGCAGGTCCGCATGCGCCTGGGCCACGCCTTGTTGCAGCGTGGCGACATGCGCATCGAAGCCCTCGGCGGTGCGGGCCAGGGCCTGCTGCGTGTCGGTGGCCAGGGACTGGCTCGCGCGTTCGTGCTGTGCGAGCGCGGTGGTCCAGGCCGCCAGGCGTTCGCCGTCGCGCGCGACCACCTGCTCCTGCAGCGCCGCGACCTGCTGCACGAAAC
>DATKFT010000407.1:0-3181 GCA_035544335.1 Pseudorhodoferax sp. | reverse complement strand
GCCGACATGAAGGCAGCGCCCCTGCTGCGCGCCTGGCTGCACCGCCTGCGCCAGGCGGGTGTGCGCATGCACATGCGCCACCGCTGGACGGGCTGGGCAGACGATGGCCACCTGCGCTTTGAGACCCCGGCAGGCGTGGTGCATGCCGCGCCATCCGCCACCGTGCTGGCACTGGGCGGCGCGAGCTGGCCGCGACTGGGCTCGGATGCGGCGTGGGTGCCGTGGCTGGCCGCACGCGCGGTGGAGATCGCGCCGCTGGTGCCGGCCAACTGCGGCTTCGACCTCGCGGCCACGCCGCGGGCGCAGCAGCACACGGGCTGGAGCGCACATTTCGCCGAGCGCTTCGCAGGCCAGCCATTCAAGTCCGTCGCGCTGCGCTGCGCGGACGGGCAGGGCGGCTGGTTCGCGCGCAAGGGCGAATTCGTCGCCACGGCCACAGGCATCGAAGGCAGCCTGGTCTATGCCGCGTCCAGCCTGCTGCGCGAGGAGATCGCGCGCAGCGGGCAGGCCCGTTTGTGGCTGGACCTGCTGCCCGACCGCACGCCCGAGCAGGTGCTGGCGGCCTGCCGCCATCCCCGTGGCGCGCGCTCACTGTCCAGCCATTTGAAGAGCCGGCTGGCGCTGGACGGCATCAAGATGGCGCTGCTGCACGAAATGCTGGCGCCCGAGACCTTGCACGATCCGGTCGCACTGGCGCTGGCGCTCAAGGCCGTGCCGCTGGTGCTCGCGGCGCCGCGCCCCGTGGCCGAGGCGATCAGCACGGCCGGCGGTGTGGCGCTGCCCGCGTTGGACGCAGGCCTGATGCTGCGCACCGCGCCGGGCGTGTTCTGCGCCGGCGAAATGCTGGACTGGGAAGCGCCGACGGGCGGCTACCTGCTGACCGCCAGCCTGGCCAGCGGTGCCGTGGCCGCGCACGGCGTGCGCGCCTACCTGGGCATGCCTGCGGACTGAACGGCCAGGGGGCTGCCACCCCACGCTGTGCTGTGAACCCTGTGCGGCGTGGGCGGGTGCGGATGCATGCAGGGCCGTCCGGCCACCGTCACCGCCGCTCAGCTCAGCGGGTTGATCGCGGAGACGCTGAAGAGATCCCCATGGTTCTGCTCGCGCGTGTCCCAGCGCTCCTTGACCTCGAGCACGCGTGGCAGCAAGGCGGCGAACACCGGCACCATGGCTGGATCGAACTGCGAGCCGGCGCCTGCGTGCAGCGACTGCATGATCCTGTCCAATGGCCAGGGCTCCTTGTAGGGCCGCCTCATGCTCAACGCGTCGAACACATCGGCAATCGCCACGATGCGGGCGGACTCGGGAATCTGGTCGCCGGCCAGGCCGGCCGGATAGCCGGTGCCGTCCCAGCGCTCGTGGTGGCACAGCGCGACCTCGGCCGCGAGCTGGAACACGGGCGCAGGGCTCTTGGACAGGATGTCGTGGCCGATGCGCGGGTGGGTGCGCATGATTTCCCACTCGGCCTCGTCGAGCTTGCCGGGCTTGCACAGGATGTTCTGCGGGATGCCGATCTTGCCGGTGTCGTGCATGGGGGCGGCCAGCTCCAGCATGGCGGCCTGGTCGGCGTCCCAGCCCCAGGCCTGCGCCAGCAGCCGTGCATAGGCCGCCATGCGCCAGATGTGCACACCCGTGTCGTTGTCCTTGTAGTGCCCGGCCTCGCCGAGCATGAAGATGGCCGTGCGGTAGCTGTTCTCCAGCGCCGTCGCGCGCACGAGCGACAGATGCGTGCGCACGCGGGCACGCACGATCAGAGGCGACACCGGCTTGACGATGTAGTCCACCCCGCCTGCGGCAAAGCCCGCCGCTTCGTCGCCGACCTCGGACAGCGTGGTCACGAAGATCACCGGCGTGTCGCGCGTGGCCGGGTCGGCCTTCAGGCGCCGGCACAACTCGTAGCCATCGATGTCGGGCATGCGGATGTCCAGCAGCACCAGGGCAGGGCGGTGCTTCTGTGCGGCGGCCAGTGCTTCCGCCCCGCTGCGCGCGAACACCAGGGCATGCTCGTCGGACAGGATCTGGCGCAGCGTGGCGAGGTTGGTGGGCTCGTCGTCGACGATCAGAAGCGGCGGGTGGCGCGTCATGGGCTCTTTCTCCTCGGTGGGTCAGTGCGCGTCGAGCAGGCGACGCACCTGCTCTTCGGCGCCGCGAAAGTCGTAGTCGTCCAGCAGGCCCTGCAGGGCTTGCAGATCGGATGGGGACAGCGTGGGCGCCAGGGCGGCGAGCACGGGCTCTGCCGGGCCGGGGTTGTCCTGGGCCAGCGCGGCCAGCAGCGACTGCAGCAGCGTGCGCTGGCGCGCATCCGGCGGCTGCACCGCCTGCGTGCTGGCCGGCGCGGGGGAGGCCGGGTACAGGCGCTCGACCGAAGCGCAGGCCCTCTCCAGGCTGGCGCGCAAGCGCTGCAGCGCGGCGGCCGGATCGGCCCCGACCAGCAGCAGGCCCTCGAGCTCGGCCGCCGCATCGGCCGTCTCGGGCAGCGCCAGGTGGGCGGCCGCGCCACGCAGCTGGTGGACCACGCCCGCCGCGCGCTCGCGCTCGCCCGCCGCGAGCAGTTCTGCGACCTGTTGCCCGTTGTCGCCGTGCTGCTGCACGAAGCGCTGCAGGAAACGGCGGTAGGCCTGCGTGTCGGGCCAGATCTGCATCGCCTGCGCCAGGTCGATGCCAGGCAGGTCCGGTGGCGGCGTCTGCGTGGCCGGCGCCGGGGCGTCGGCAGGCGCCGCGCCGTTGTCCAGCACGGTACGGCCGGCCAGCCGCAGGATCAGCGCGACGGCCTGGGCCACGTCGAAGGGCTTGCC
This sequence comes from Pseudorhodoferax sp., assembly GCA_035544335.1. Lineage (GTDB taxonomy): Bacteria > Pseudomonadota > Gammaproteobacteria > Burkholderiales > Burkholderiaceae_C > Pseudorhodoferax. The sequence goes on along the minus strand of DATKFT010000407.1, from coordinate 386 downwards.
GATGAAGCCGTTCATGCCGGCGGCCCAGGCGGCGTCCTGCTGGCTCTTGAACGCGCCGGCGGTCAGCGCGATGACGGGCAGGCGCGCCAGCTGCGGCTGCGCACGGATGCGGCGCGTGGCCTCGATGCCGTCCATGACCGGCATCTGCACATCCATGAGCACCACGTCCACGCGGCTGCCCGCGTCGCCGGCCAGCAGGGCCAGTGCCTGGCCGCCATCGCTGGCCTGCACCACGGTGGCGCCCTGGTGCTGCAGGATGCGTTGCGCCACCTCGCGGTTGATCTCGCTGTCGTCCACCACCAGCAGGGTCAGGCCAGCCAGCGGCCGCGTGCTGCCCGGCATGGCGGGCGCCGGGCCCTGGGCGGCCGTGCCGCGGCGGCGCTGGG
>DATKFT010000406.1:0-3581 GCA_035544335.1 Pseudorhodoferax sp. | reverse complement strand
CAGGCCCACGCCGCCGGCGCCGCGCTCGCGCGCCGCATCGGGCCGGTAGAAGGGCTCGGCCAGCCGCGGCAGCACCGCCTCGTCCACGCCGCTGCCGTGGTCCCGCACGCGCAGCACGATGCCGCCGTCGGCGGGCTCCAGGTGCAGTTCGGGTGGCCGGGCCGCGCCCATGCTGTGGCGCAGCGCATTGCCCAGCAGGTTGCGCAGCAGAAGGCGCATGCGCGCGCGGTCCAGCGACAGCACCGGCAGGCCGGGGGCCGCCTGCAGCACCACGGCCATGCCGTCGTCCCCGCGCAAGCCCTCCAGCACCTCGCGTGCGAGCGACGCCAGGTCGGTGGGCTCGAGCTGCAAGGCCGCATGGCGCACGGCCAGCCGCTCGCTTTCGAGCAGGTCGGTGACCAGGTCGCGCATGATGCCCAGGTCGCGCAGCAACGCCTCGCGCGTGGGGGCGAGTTCGACCGTCTCGGGCAGCAGCTCGGTGTGCAGCCGCGCGCGCGTGAGCGGACTGCGCAGCTCGTGGCTGATGGCCAGCAGCAGGCCGCGCTTGGCCTCCAGCATGCCGTGGATGTCCAGCGCCATGGCGTTGACGCCTTCGGCCAGCTGGCCCAGCTCGTCGCGCCGGCGCACCGGAATGGGTTCGGAGAAATCGCCGGCGCCAAAGCGCTGCGCGCCCGCGCCGATGTCGCGCAGCGGCCGCAGCAGCCGGTGCACGTAGATCCAGGCCAGCTTGGTCAGCACCAGCAGCACGGCCAGCGTCATCCAGCCGATGCGGCGCGGCTTGTCCTGCCAGACCGAGACCGACAGGCCCAGTTCGACCTCGTGGCCGTCGGCGGTGGTTCGGCGCAGCAGCTCGTGTTCATTCCGGTCCCGGCGCCTCGCGTCATCGGGCTCGCTCTGCCAGTTGACCGAAGGGCCCGTGATGAACACGCTGATCGGCAGCCGCGCGCTGAGCGCCTGGGCACGCTCCACGCTGGGCGGGCTGCCGATCTCGGCCACCAGCCGGTCCACGTAGTCCGCAACCAGCGGGCGCACCGCATCGCGCCAGCCCATGGACAGGGCCCGCTGCATGCCGAACAGGAAGCTGGCCGACATGGCCAGCGCGAGCAGCAGGAACATCGCGACCAGGCGCAGCCGCAGCGAGTGGCGCATGGCGCGGTGCGCACGCTGGGCACGCTGGTGCCACCCGGGCCGGCGCCCCCCCCTCATGCGCTGGCCGGTGCCAGTGCCAGCGCGTAGCCGGCATTGCGCAGCGTCTTGATCGCGTCCACGGGCTCGAGTTTTCTGCGCAGGCGGCTCACGACGATGTCGACCGCGCGCGTGTAGAGCTCGGCCTCGTGGCCGCGCAGCTGGTTCAGGATGTCGTCGCGGCTCCAGACGCGGCCCGGCTCGCGCGCGAGCAGCAACAAGAGCTCGAACTCGGTTCCGGTCAGCTCGACCTCCTCGCCCTGGCGCCAGGCGCTGCGCGTGACCGGGTCGATCTCCAGGCCCTCGAAGCGCAGCCGGGTCTGGGCTGCCGGCACCGCAGGCGCCACACGCCGGCGCAGCACGGTCTGCACGCGCGCCACGAGTTCGCGCGGCTCGAAGGGCTTGGGGATGTAGTCGTCCGCGCCCAGCTCCAGGCCCACGACGCGGTCCATGACCTCGCCCCGCGCGGTCAGCATCAGCACGGGCAGGTCGCTGTCCTTGCGGATCGCGCGGCACAGCGCGAAACCGTCCATGCCCGGCAGCATCACGTCCAGGATGGCGGCGTCGAACCCGCCAGCCCGCAGCCGGGCCAGGCCATCGTCCGGGTGCAGGGCCTGGACCAGCTCGAGCTCGAAGCGTGCGAAGTAGGCGGCCAGCGGGGTGCCCAACTGGGCATCGTCGTCGATCAGCAGGATGCGTGGCATGCCAGCATTGTCATCCGCGGCCCCAGCCGCGGCCCTGGCCACGGCGCTGCATGAAGTCGCGGACCTTCTGCTGCTGCGCGGGGGTGAGGCTGTCGTAGAAGTCGCCCAGGGCCGTCACGACCTCGGGCGCCTTGGCCTTGAGCGCATCGGTCTTCTGGTCCACCAGCGCCTGCGCGCTGGCCCGGTCGAACTTCTCCCCCGCCACCAGGGCCTGGGCCTGCTCGCGCGGATGGGCGCCGGCCATCAGCGCGGCGCGCTGCTCGGACAGCTTGCCGGCCAGCACTTCCAGCTTGGCCTTTTGCGCCGCGTCCAGATCGAGTTTGTCGGCCACGCGCGCGACCATCTTTGCGCGGCGCTCGGCCATCTGCTCGGCGCTGGCATTCCAGCCGCCGTCGTGCGGCCGGTGGCCACAGGCAGACAGGCTGCCAACCACCACGGCGGCACCGAACAGGCCCGCCAGACTGCGCTTGATCCAGGACTTCATTGCCATGCCTCTTGAGGAAAAGTGAACATGGCAGCGATGGTGCCCAGGCCACGGCCCACCCGGATCTCTGGGCCGTTTCGCTTTGTTTCGATTTATCTCAGGCGAAATTCTCGGTGTCGACTTCGCCCGTGGCCTGCGGCGCGTAACGCGGGCCGACCACGTTGTGCTGGCCGATCAGCGCCTCGGCACGCTGCATCTGCGCGGGCGACAGCCGCACCGTGGCGGCACCCAGGTCCTCCTGCAGGTGGGCCAGGCTCGTCGTGCCCGGAATGGGCACGATGTGCGGCGCCTTGTGCAGCAGCCAGGCCAGCGCCAGCTGCGCAGGCGTGCAGCCGACCTCCTGCGCCAGCGCCAGATAGGGCGGCAGCAAGCCGAGGTTGGCGGCATAGTTTGCGGGCGCGAAGCGCGGCATGGGCCGGCGGATGTCCTTGGCGTCCAGCGTGGCCACGTCGTGCAGCGTGTTGGTCAAAAAGGCGCGCGCGAGCGGGCTGAAGGCCACGAAGGCCGCGCCGATCTCACGGCAGGCGTCGAGCACGGCGATCTCGGGGTTGCGCGTCCACAGCGAGTACTCGGTCTGCACTGCCGCGATGGGGTGCACGGCATGGGCCTTGCGCAGCGTCTGGGCCGACACCTCCGACAGGCCCAGCGCCCGCACCTTGCCCGCGCGCACGAGCTCGGCCATGGCGCCCACGCTGTCCTCGATCGGCACCTGCTTGTCCCAGCGGTGCAGGTAGTACAGGTCGATCACGTCGGTGCCCAGGCGCCGCAGGCTGTCCTCGCAGTTGCGGCGCAGCGCCTCGGGGCGCCCGTCGATCACGCGGCGCAGCACGCCGTCCTCGCCGCGCACGCCGGCCATGCCACCCTTGCTGGCCAGCGTGATCTTGCTGCGGTGCGGGGCCAGCACACGGCCCACGAGTTCCTCGTTGGCGCCGAAGCCATAGAGCGCGGCCGTGTCGAACAGCGTGACGCCGGCGTCCAGCGCCGCGTGCAGCAGGCGCTCGCCCTGCTCCGGCGGGGGCGCCACGCCGTAGGCGTGGCTCAGGTTCATGCAGCCCAGGCCAATGGCCGAGACGGAAAAGGGTCCGATGGTACGTGGTGTCATGGGCCGGCACTATACGGACATCACCCCACCGCTGCGCCGCCCCCCACCTGCGGCACGGACCTGCCGGGGGGGCGGCGGTCCGTCCCGCCAGCGCGCGCACCGCCCC
>DATKFT010000405.1:0-19945 GCA_035544335.1 Pseudorhodoferax sp. | reverse complement strand
TCGCGATCCCGGTCTGGGCCGGCGAGGACGTCGTTGCGGCCGTGAACCTGACCTGGATCCACAAGGCCGCGACCGTCGCGCAGATCGTCAAGACCTGCCTGCCGCAGCTGACGCAGGCCTCGCGCGAGATCTCGGTGCGGCTGACCGCGTGATCCCGGGCCCCCTCGGCACGCTGCGCCATCTCTGGGTTCGAACGCGGAACGCCCCGCGCGGGCGCGCAAGCACCCGTGTTGCCGACACCACAGGCCTGCCCGTGGGGGTTGCACAATCGGCCCCTGCATGCCTGATCCGTCCAACCCCCTGGCTCGGTGTGGCCCGGAGCTGCTCGCCCGGGCAGCGCTGGCGCTGCTGCTGCTCTGCGCTTCGGCGAGCATGTCGGCGCAGACCGCGCCAGGTGCCGCACCGGCTGCGGTCGCGATGGCTGCCGCAGCGGGCCCGATCGCGGTGTCCGACATCCTTGCCCGCGCCGACGAGGACCAGCAGCGCGTGGACCGGGCCAGGCAGCTGCTGCAGGCACCCGACCCCGCCGAGCGCCTGGGCCGCGCGCTGGACGACATCGCGCGCCCAGTCGATGCCAAGCTCGACAACACGGCCGGCGGCACATTGCGCACATTGCCCGTCATGCGGCTGGAGAGCCTGTCGCGCCACTGGGAGTTCGACGCCCGGCGCTTCGCACGCTGGGAAGAACAGGCGCGGCGCGCGTTGGCGCCGTATGCCGACAGCGCGCTGCAGCTGGCGCAGCGCCGCGCCGCCTGGTCGGCCACCCGCGCGGCCGGCCTGCTCGAGGGGCTGCCGCCCGCCATGTCGGCCCGTGTCGACGCCATGATCGGCGACATCGACAGCTCCGAGACCGCGCTCGGCACCACGCTGGCGCGGCAGTTCGCGCTGACGCAGCGCGCCAGCGAACTCAAGGCCCGCATCCAGGCCGGCGGCAACGACGTGGCGAGCGCCATCGAGGACATCGACCGCCGGCTGCTGCAGACCGACGTGCCCCCCTTGTGGGAGGGCCTGGGGAGCAGCGCCGGCACGCAGGCGGGCTGGAAGGCGGTGGAGCGCGGCTTGCAGATCGAACGGCAGTTCGCGCTGGACTACCACGCCGCCAACACGGGCAACCAGCAGGCACTGCGCGTGGTGCAGCTGCTGCTGTTGCCGCTGATCCTGTGGCTGGTGGTGCGCAGCCGGCGCACCCCGGCCGGCACGGCCGCGCCCGCGCACGTGGCGCGCGCGCTGCGCCGCCCCATCTCGGCCTGGCTGCTGCTGTCCATGCTGGCCGTGCTGGTGCTCGAGCCGGACGCCCCCCTGCTCGTGCAGGAGTTCGCGCTGGTGCTCGCGCTGGTGCCGGTGCTGCGCCTGTTGCCCGCCGGCACGCTGCGGGCGCTGGGATCCTGGCCCACGGTCGCCATCGCGCTGTACGCGCTCGACCGCCTGGGCGTGGCAGCCGTGGCCGATGGCGCCCTGTACCGCTTGTTCCTGCTCGCACTGAACACCCTGGCGCTGGGCCTGACCGTCTGGCTGCTGCGCCAGCCCGTCTTCACGGCTGCGGGCACTGCGGCGCGCGACAGTGCGCTGCAACGGGCCGTGCGCCCTGTCGGCTGGGTGGCGCTGGCGCTGCTGGCGCTGGCGGCCGCGTGCAACATCGCGGGCAATGTCTCGCTGGCGGAAATGCTCACCAGCGGCGTGATCGACAGCGGCTACATGGCGCTGCTGCTGTATGCCGCCGTGGCCGCGTGCATGGGCATCCTGCGCGCCCTGCTGGGCCAGCCCGAGCTGGCCAGGCGCCGCCTGGTGCGCCAGCACGAACCGGTGCTGCAGACGGTGGGCATGCGCCTGCTGGTGCTGGGCGCGGCGCTGGGCTGGCTGCTCTACACGCTGGACCGTTTCCGCGTGCTGCGGCCGCTGCACAGCGTGGGCACCACGGTGCTGGACATCGGTATCGATGTCGGCGAGGTGTCCATCCACCTGGGCGATGTGCTGGTGTTCGCGGTCTCCATCTGGCTCGCCTCCTGGGCGGCGCGCGCCGTGCGGCGCGTGCTGCGTGACGAGCTGCCGGGCCACGCGGGTCTGCCGCGCGGCGTGGGCAACAGCATCGCGTCCCTGAGCTACTACGGCGTGCTGCTGCTGGGCGCGCTGGTGGCACTGTCGGCGGCCGGCTTCAAGGTCGGCCAGCTCGCACTGGTGTTCGGCGCGCTGGGCGTGGGCATCGGTTTCGGGCTGCAGAACGTGGTCAACAACTTCGTCTCGGGCCTGGTGCTGATGTTCGAGCGGCCGATCCAGCCCGGCGACATGGTCGAGGTGGGCAGCACCGCCGGCACGGTGCGCGAGATCGGCCTGCGCGCCACGACCATCCGCACCCACGACGGCGCCGACGTCGTGGTGCCCAACGGCCTGCTGCTCAGCGGCAACCTGACCAACTGGACCCTGTTCGACCGCAGCCGGCGTTTCGAGGTGGTGGTGGGCGTGGCCTATGGCTGCGACCCGGCGCAGGTGCTGGCCCTGTTGGAAGCCACCGCGCGCGCCACGCCCGGCGTCGCCGAGCAGCCGGCACCGGCCGCACAACTGACCGGCTATGGCGACAGCGCGCTGAACTTCGTGCTGCGCGCCTGGACGCTGGATGCCGGCAGCTGGGGCGCGCTGCGCAGCGCGCTGCTCACGCGCACGCTGGCCGCCCTGCAGCAGGCCGGCATCGACATCCCGTACAACCAGCTCGACGTGCACCTGCACAGCACGCCGCCAGTGGCCGCACCCGATGCGCCCGGCGTGGCGCCAGGCGACGCGGCCAAATAGTGTCTGTCCTACCGGACGGCGCCTGGGGCCATGGCATGATTTTTGGACAGACAGGAGAAGGCTGATGGCAGGGCATCGACGCGGATTCGCACACCTTGTGGCGCTGGCCTGGCTCGGCGCCAGCGCTGCGCAGGCCCAGACGCCGCCCGATCTGGAGGACCTGGTCGGCGCCCGCGGCGCCGGCGGCGAGACCCAGATGCAGGCACGCGGCTACCAGCAGGTGCGCGCCACGCGCGTGCGCGACCAGTCCTGGACCTTCTGGTGGAGCGACATCCAGCGCGCCTGCGTGGCCATTGCCACCACCGATGGCCGCTATGCCGCGATCAACCGCATCCCCGAGCAGAACTGCCGGCCCGGCGGCCTGGCCGGCGACACGCCGCCGCAGCCGCACCGCCCCGATGCCATCACGCTCGTCTGCTATGGCCAGGGCCAGCACGCCACCTACTCCAGCCACTCGGGCTACGAGTGGGACGACAAGCGCAAGCGCTACGAGCCCCTGCAGCGCATGGAATCGGACACCGAACAGTTCCAGACCGGCGTGCAGTTCGATTTCCGCGACGGCGGCGGCCGCGTGCACCTGAGCGGCAAGCTGGTCCCGCCGCTCAACTCCGGCGGCAACGACGGCTGGTGGCCGCTCGAAGATGTGCAGATGTCCCCGGACCGCATCACCGCGCGCTACCACCTCAACGGGCTCAACCGGCCCAGCGTGCAGATCGACCGCCGCAGCGGCCTGGTCGAGATCAAGGGCATGAACGCCTTCAGCGGCAAGTGCGACCTGGGCGACTGGGGCGCGGGCAGGCGCTTCTGACGGGGACGGCCTGTGTTGGCGCCCTGCGGGGCGCCCTCAGACCTGCAACAGGCCGCGAAAGCCGCGCGCCGCGTAGTAGGACTGCGCACCGTTGTGGTAGACGAACACCTGGCCGTAGCGCCGGTCGCAGAACAGCGCGCCGCCCAGCGCGCGCACGTCCTGGGGCGTCTGCACCCAGCTCGAGGTCTTGAGGTCGAATTCGCCGAGCTGCTGCAGCGCGCGGTACTGCGCCTCGGTCAGCAGCGCGATGCCCATGGCCTGAGCCATGCCCTGTACGCTGTCCTGCGGCTTGTTCTCCTTGCGCGCGTGGAGCGCGGCATCGTCATAGCACAGGCTGCGGCGCCCGGCCGGGCTCTCGGCGGCGCAGTCGCAGAACTGGTAGCGGCCGCTGCCGGCATCCAGGCCGACCACGTCGGGCTCGCCGCCGCTGGCCTCCATGGCCTGCAGCGCCCCGAGCGCCGCGGCCTGGCCGGCCAGCCTGGCCTGCACGTCGGCCCAGGCCAGGCCGGGGTGGCGCTGCATGTTGCTCTCGAAACGCGCCTGCAGCGTCTGCAGCAATGCGCCGTGCTGTGCCTTCATGGGGGTGTCTCCTGCGTGTGAACCCGGTCCCGGGCCGGGTCGGCGGCGCGGGCCATGGCCCAGTATGCCGCGCCGGCGTGCCGCTCAGAACCGGCGCGCCGCGCCGCGCTGGCGCAGGGACTGCAGCATCAGCACCACGATGGCGGCATTGGCCAGCAGCAGCGCAGCCGTGACCCAGCCGGGCCGGCGCAGCAGCTCGGCCACCTCGAACGGCAGGTAGATGCCGCCGCTGGCCGCGGCCAGCCATTCGGCCCAGGCGCGGCCACGCCACAGCCCGTAGGCCTCGGTCAGCCGCACCAGCGTGTAGGCCGCAGCGCCCAGGGCCAGCAGCCCGAGCCGCTGGTCCTGCAGATGCGCGATGGCCTGCACGAAGATGTGCGGGTAGCGCGCCGCGGGATTCAGGTGCAGGTGCTCGACCAGCCGCAGCCCCAGCGCGCCCAGGTCGCGGTGCGCGAAGGCGAGCAGCCCGGAGGCGCCCAGCAGCGCGAGCAGGCCCTTGGCGGCCTCGAACAGCGCCACGGTGCGCAGCGCCGGCCGCGCGGAAGAAGCCCCTACCACGGCTGCACGGGAAATCCCGCCCATAACTCGTCCAGGTCGGCGAAGCGCCATTGCCCCGGGTCCTCGCGGCCCACGATCTTCTCGTTGACGGTGCGCGACAGGTCCAGCACCTCGGGAATCAGCCGCAGCTGGGCCTTGGTGGAGAAGAAGACCTTGACCTTGGGCGTGGTCAGCGCCTGCGACTGCTCGACCACCACCGCGAGGCGCCCCGAGCTGAGCCGCACCAGCGAGCCCACGGGGTAGATGCCCACGCTGCGCACGAAGGCCAGGAACAGCCGCCGGTCGAAATGGCTGCCGCTCCACTCGGCCATGCGGCGCACGGCCTCGGCCGGGTCCCAGGCCTTCTTGTAGGGCCGGTCCGAGGTCACGGCGTCGTAGACGTCGCAGATGGCGGCCATGCGCGCCATGAGGCCGATCTGCTCGCCCGGCAGCCGGTGCGGGTAGCCCGTGCCGTCCATCTTCTCGTGGTGGTGCAGGCAGGCGTCCAGCACCTCGGCGCCCACGTCGCCGCAGGCCAGCAGCATGGCGTGGCCATGCTCGGAATGGGTGCGCACGACGGCGAACTCCTCGTCGCTGAGCTTGCCGGGCTTGTTCAGGATGACCAGCGGCACCTTGGCCTTGCCGATGTCGTGCAGCAGCCCGGCCATGCCGGCCTCGCGCGTCTGCGCCTCGTCCAGGCCCAGCTGGGCGGCCAGCGCCACCATCAGCGCGCAGACCGCCACCGAGTGCATGTAGGTGTAGCTGTCGGCCGTCTTGAGCCGCGCCAGGCTGATCAGCGCGCCCGGGTTGCGCAGCACCGAGTCGCAGACGTCCTCCACGAGGCCGCGCGCGGCGCTCGAATCGTTGAGCCGGCCCATGCGCGCCGCCTCGAACACCGTGACGATGCAGTCGCGCGCCTGGCCGCACAGCAGCACGGCCGTGCGCAGCTCCTCCTCCATGCTGGTCCGCGGCGTCTCGGTCGGCGCGGGTTCGGGCACGGGCGGCGGCGCGGCCGGCGCGGCTGCGGCCACCGGCTCGGGTGGCGCCGCACCACGCGCGGTGTCGATCCAGACCTGCGCAACGCCGGATGCCCGAATGCGGCCGATTTCGTCGGCCGATTCGAGCAGGAAACCCTGGCGCCAGAACGGGTGGTCCATCCATGCACCTTCAAAGCGGTGCAGATACATGCCCAGGGTCAGATCGCGAACAGGAATGCGCTTGAGCATGGCCCGCGCATTCTCGCGCATTCGCACTACATGTTCAGTTTCCGATCAATTTTTTGAAAAAATTGGTTCTCTTTTCTCGCGAAAAGCCTGCACGCCTTCGGCAAAAGACGGGCTGTCGAGCAGCTCGCGCTGGCGTTCGGCCTCGTAGCGCATCTGGTCGACCAGGCTGGAGCGCTCGGCCGCGTCGTAGGCCGCGCGCACCTCGCGCGCCGCATGGGCAGGCAGCCTGGCCAGGCGCTGGGCGAGCGCCAGGGCCTGCGGCTGCAGCTCGGCGTCGTCGACGCAGGCCCAGACCAGTCCCCATTGTGCGGCCTGCTCGGCGGCCAGCTTTTCGCCCAGCAGCGACATGCCGACCGCGCGCGCGCGGCCGACCAGGCGTTCCAGGAACCAGGTCGTGCCGAGGTCGGGCACGATGCCAAGCTTGGGCATGAAGGGCAGGTAGAAGTAGGCCGAGCGCGCCGCGACCACGACGTCGGCCGCCAGCGCGATGCCCACGCCCGCACCGGCGGCCGCGCCGTTGACGGCGCTGACCACGGGGATCGGCAAGGTGCGCAGGTCCTCGATGATGCGGTTGGACAGCGCCTCCATGGTCTCGTAGCTGCGCTGGCCGACCGAAGCGCCGCCGGCCGCGCCGCCGGCCGCGCCACCGCCCATGTCGCTGGACAGGTCGGCGCCCACGCAGAAGGCCCGGCCCGCGCCGGTCAGCACCAGCGCGCCCACGCTGCGGTCCTCGCGCAGCGTGGCCAGGCGCGCGCGCAGCGCCAGCTGCAGCTCGCGCGCAATCGGGTTGAGCCGCTCGGGGATGTTCAGGCGCAGCACCAGCACGTCGCCGTGGCGTTCTTCGAGCAAGGGGTTTTCGATGGTCATGGAAGTGCTTCTTTCGGTTGTCGATTGCATGGGCGCGCCACTCGCAGGGCACGCAACTGGCAGGCAAGCCGCTGCTCCGAAGGCCGCGGAGCAGGCCATGCCAGCAGACGCTTTGGCCCGGGCTCTGCCCGGCCGCTCGCGGGCCTTGCAGGCCGCGGCAGCGCCACAGGCGCTGCCTCCTCGGGCCGTCCAAGCCTGCGCAGGCAGGCTTGGAGCCGCGGCCCTCGGTCCCCTGGCGGGGGGATCGGACTTCGACACGCCCGTCGGAGTCCAAACGGGGGTGGCTTCATTTCAAGCTCAGGACAGAACCCACCGGGTCCAGGTCCACGCCGTTGTAGCGCACGGGCTGCATGGACGCGAACACGTGCAGGTCGCTGGGGCTGGTGTTGACGGTCACGCCGGGCAGCAGCAGCTCGATCTTGGGGTTCTTGAGATTGCTCGCGATGCGCCGGATGTTGTCGCGCGTGAGCTCGTCGCCGCACTGGCGCAGGATGTGCGTCATGAGCTGCGCGGCGATGTAGCCCGAGGCGCCCGAGGCGTTGTGGGGGTCCACGCCCGGCGCGTGCGCCTTGAGCAGGTTCAGGTAGGTCACCATCTCGGGGTCGGCGGCCCAGCGCTTGGCGGCCGGCTCCTTGTAGGCCGACAGCGTGATCGTGCCCTTGGCCCGCTCCGGGCCGGCCGGCTCCATGGCCATCTTGACCGAGGAGCCCGCGAAGTTCACGTAGCGCTCGGCCTCCCAGCCGATCTCCGAGGCCTTGCGCAGCGCCTGGGCCACGGTGCGTGCCGTGGCCGCGAGCACCAGCACGTCCGCGCCCGAATTCTTGAGCTGCACGATCTGCGAGTCCACGGTCGGATCGGTCACCTCGAAGCTGGCCTGCGCGACCAGCTTGGCGTTCTTGCCGGCCAGGCCCTGCTGCAGGCCCTTCAAGATCTCGCGGCCCAGGTCGTCGTTCTGCATCAGGATGCTGACCTTGGCGTCGGGCTTGTGCGCGAGGATGTGGGCCGCGAAGACCCGGCCCTCGCCCTGGTAGCTGCCCAGGAACGGCGTGGTCCAGGGCGACTTCTCGCCGTCGTTGAACTGGCTCGCGCCGCTCTGCACGAACAGCTGCGGCACCTTGCGCGTGTTCATGTAGCGCTGGATCGCGAGGTTGGGCGCCGTGCCCAGGTTGCCGAACATCGCGAGGATCTGGTCCTGCTCGACCATGCGGCGCGCCACCTCCACGGTCTTGGGCGGCGAGTACTGGTCGTCGTAGATCAGCAGCTTGACCTTGCGCCCGTTGATGCCGCCCTGCTCGTTGAGCTGCTTGAAGTAGGCCTCTGCCACCTTGCCCACGACCGAATAGCCCGAGACCGGGCCCGACAGCGGCATGGGCATGCCCAGCACGATCTCGGTGTCGCTGGCGCCGGGGTCGTACTTCTTCTGGGCCAGGGCCAGGCCCGGCACCGTGCTGGCCAGCGTGGCCGCGGCGGCCAGCGCGATCTGTCGTCGGTTCATCTGCATGCTTGTCTCCTCTTTGCTCTGGGGGTGAACGGAAATCAGGGGTCCATGGCGCTGCGCGGCCCCCGCAGCGCGCAACACCTGCACGCGCGCAGAGGGTCCGGGGGCTGCGGAGCAGGGGGTGGTCTCACCTTCCAGCGCCCATGTAGCCGAACAGGTGGCCGGCGACCTTGCGCATCTGGATCTCTTCGGAGCCCTCGGTGATGCGGTAGCGGCGGTGGTGGCGGTAGATGTGCTCGAAGGGCTTGTGGCGCGAATAGCCCATGCCGCCGTGCACCTGCATGGCGCGGTCGGCCGCCTCGCAGACCAGCCGGTTGGCCCAGTAGTTGCACATGGAGACCTTGTCCGACAGGCGCTTCTCGACCTCGGGCTTGGGCATCTGGTCCATCTGCCAGGCGGTCTTGCGGATCAACAGGCGCAGCATCTCCACCTGGGTCGCGAGTTCCACGAGCGGGAACTGGATGGCCTGGTTGCGCGCGAGTTCCTGGCCGAAGGGCTTGCGCTCGCGCGCATAGCGCACGCTCTCGCGCACGCAGTAGTCGGCCGCGCCCAGACTGGAAGCCGCCTGGCGGATGCGGTTCTCGTGCACGAAGTGCTGGGCGATGGCCAGGCCGCCGTCCAGCGGGCCCAGCAGCGCGTCCTCGGGCACCCAGACGTTCGTGAAGCTCACGCGCGGGTGGTCGGTCGGCATGTTGAAGGTCCAGAGGTACTCCTCGACCTTCACACCGTCCGTCTTCGAGGGCACCAGCAGCGCGCTGATGCCCCTGGCCGCGCCGTCCTCGCCGCTCGTGCGCGCGAACACCAGGCAGTGCGTGGCGATGTGCATGCCCGTGGTCCACATCTTCTCGCCATCGATCCGAAAGCCCGCACGGCCGCCGCGCGTCTCGCGCACGGCGCGGGTTTCCATGTGCGTGGCGTCCGAGCCGTGGTCGGGCTCCGTGAGGCCGAACGCGATCTTGAGGCGCTCGTCCAGCATGCCCTGCGTGAACTCCTGCCGTTGGGCTGGTGTGCCGAAGTCGCGCAGGATCAGCACGAAGGGGTTGTTGGCGACGATGGAGTGCTCGTTCTGCAGATCGTTGTGCAGGCCCAGGCCCTTGGCCGCGAAGTGGTCGCGGATCACGGCCATCCAGAGGTTGCTGCCGTCCTGGCCGCCGAACTCCTTGGGCAGTGCAAAGCGCAGATGGCCCGCGCGGTCGGCGCGCCGGCGCACCTCGCCGAGCAAGGCTTCCCATTCGTGGCGCGGCAGGCCGCCGTTCTCGAAGTCCGTGCGCGCCCATTCGCGCCGGTGGTCGAAGAAGCGCTGGTTGTCGTCCTGCTGCTGCAGCGGCACGATCTCGCGGTCGATGAAGGCGTCGAGTTCGGCCAGGTAGGCCACGAGGTCGGCTGGAAGATCGAAGTTCATGGTTCGTCGGAGTACCCAGGTTGGTCGATGGCGAGCTTGGCGGCCGTCGTGGACTGCAGGTGCGCGAGCAGGCCCGGCGTGGCCAGGTCCATGGCGCCCGCGGCGATACGCTCGCTGAGCAGGCGGTTGGCGGCTGGCAGGTCCGCCGGCGCCTCGGCACCCAGCAGCGCACGCAGGCCCTCGGCCTCGCGCGCCTGGGCGGCGGCGCCCTGCTCGAGCTCGCGCTGGACGATGGCCAGCGCGTTGGCGGCCACGCGCACCTGGTAGGCCAGCGCACCCTCGGTCGCAGGCAGCACGCGTTCGCGCAGGAAGGCGGCCACGGCCTGCAACAGCTCGGGAGCATGCGGTCGGTCGTTCATCGCGCGGCCTCCTTCGCCAACAGGGCCAGCAGATCGGACTCCACCTCGGACACGCGGCGCCCGATGGCCGCCTTCTCGAGCTCGGGCTCGGAGCCGTCGATCCAGACCTGCACCATGGTTTCGCAGACCACGCCCCACTTGAGCGTGCCCAGCATCTCCCACCAGCGCAGCCGCGTGGCATCCGGGTGCCCCCCGGCCTGGGCATAGCCTGCGAGCAAGGCCTCGCGCGTGCCGAAGCCGCCGACCGGCCGTGCCGCGCCGCCGCCGAAGCGCCAGGACCGCACGCAGAGCCAGCCCAGGTCCTCCATGGGATCGCCGAGGTGGGCCAGTTCCCAGTCCAGCACGCCGCGCAGGCCGTCTGCGCCCACCATGAGGTTGCCGTTGCGGAAGTCGCCGTGCACGAGCACCGGCGCCACATCCTCGGGCGCATGGCGCGCCAGCCATTGCAGCGCGAGCGCGAACACCGGCCGCACCGTGCCATGGCCGCGGTGCAGGCCGGCCTGGAAGTCCAGCTCGGCGCGCGCGCAGGCCAGCCGCAGCGGCGGCAGGCCGGCCACGGCCAGGCCGTGGATGCGCGCGAGCGCCGCACCGCATTGCCGCGCCAGCAGCTGGCGCGCGCCGGCCAGTGCCGGGTCGCGCACGATGCGCCGGCCCAGCGTCTCGCCTTCCAGGCGTTCCATCACGAAGCCCTGGCCGGCCCCGTCCTCGGGCCGCAGCACATGGCGCACGGCAGGCACCGGCACGCCGGCCGCGTGCGCCGCCGCGATCAGCGCGGCCTCGGTCGCGAGGCCCGCGCCACCGTGGCCGCGCCCACCGGCAGCATGCCCGGCATGGGAGGAATGGGCTGCACGGCGCAGCACCAGCGGCGTCGCGCCGGGGCCAGCGCCGACCTGGAAGGCCCAGGTCTGCTGGCTCGCACCGCCGGACAGGCGGCGCAGCCCCGTGACGGGCCCACCGCCTGCGCTCAGCCTGCCGGCCAGTGCCTGCAGCGCGTCGAGCAGCCGCTGCTCGTCATCCGGCACGGCCGAAGCGCGCACGGACCTTGCGCAGCAGGCCCACCACACCGCCCGGCATGGCGAACATGAAGATGATCAGCACCACGCCGTAGACGGCCCAGGGCGCGGCCTTGGAGACCTTCTCGGCGAAGGTCGGCACGAACATGATGAAGATGGCGCCGAAGATCGCGCCGTACAGCGTGCCCACGCCACCGACCACGATGCCCACGAGCAGCGAGATCGACAGGAACAGCGTGAACGAATCGGGCGCGACGAACTGCACCGCGATGGCCGACAGCGCGCCGCCCACGCCCGTGAACGCGGCCGACACGCCGAAAGTCATGGCCTTGTAGTGGCTGTTGTCCACGCCCATGGCCTCGGCCGCCATGGCGTGGTCGCGGATCGCGCGCATGGCGCGGCCGCTGCCGCTTTCCAGCAGGTTGTAGGCGATCACGAACATGATGACCGTGACGATCAGCGAGAACAGGTAGACCCACTGGTCTTCCGTGAGCGGCAGGCCGAACGGTGCGCCCGGCTTCATGAGCACGATGCCCTGCACACCACCCGTCCACTGCTCCAGGTGCTTGTACTTGAGCAGCTGCGGCATGGCCACGCCCAGCGCGAAGGTGGCCAGCGCGAGGTACAGGCCCTCGAGCTTGAGCGCGGGCCGGCCGAACAGATAGCCCACGATCAGGCAGACCACGGCCGCCATGGGCACGGTCAGCCAGTACGGCATGCTGGCATGCTCCATGAGGATGCCCGTGGCATAGGCGCCGATCGCGTAGAACGCGCCATGGCCCAACGAGATCTGGCCGTTGTAGCCGGTCAGGATGTTCAGGCCCAGCAGCGCGATCGCGTACGACAGCACCATGGTGGCCTGGAACAGCTGGTAGCCCTTGAGGAAGAAGGTCAGCGCGATGGCCAGCAGCACGAGCAGGCTGACCCAGACCAGGGTGCTGCGCGAGGCGGGCACGGCGGCGGCGGCAGCACCGGCGCCAGGGCGCCCGATCGGCAGGGCGGAAGAGACTTGCGTGTTCATTTTCATGGACCCTTGCATGGCGCCGCGTCGGCAGCGTGGGGGGCAGGTGATGCATGGCGCGGTGCGAGAGGCCGCGGAGCAGGCCATGCCAGGGCACCCGGAGAACCGGCTCTGCCAGGCTCCTGGGTGCGCCCCCTTGCAAAGGGGGTTGGCGCAGCGACACGCAGTGCGCGCAGACTGGGGGTTGTCATACTCTCGTGACGATGGTGCGGCCCAAGAGACCGGAGGGCTTGACGATCAGCACGCCGACGATCAGCACGAGCGCGACCGACAGCTTGAGCTCGGTGCCCACGACGTAGGTGCCGATCAGGTTCTCGAGCACGCCCACGATGAAGCCGCCCAGCACGGCGCCCACGGGGTTGTCGATGCCGCCGATCAGCGCGCCCGCGAAGGCATACAGCAGCACGCCCGTCATCATGTGCGGGTCCAGGAAGACCACGGGCGCGACCATCATGCCGGCCACGGCGCCGATGGCGCCGGCCAGGCCCCAGCCCAGCATCAGCATGCGGCCCACGTTGATGCCCACGAGGCGCGAGGAGGCCGGGTTCTGCGCGGCCGCGCGCATGGCCAGGCCCAGCGGCGTGAGCCGAAAGAACGCGAACAGCAGCGCCACCACGCACAGCGTGACGAAGATCGCGCCGACCTCGTGCGCCGACATCATGGCGCTGCCGAACCAGGCGTCGGACGGGAAGGGGCTCGGGAACTGCTTGATCGTGTAGCCGAACAGCCAGCCCGCCAGGCTGTGGAAGATCACCAAGAGGCCGATGAAGACCACGACGACCGACAGCACGGGCTTGTCGTGCATGGGCCGGATCACCGTGAACTCCACGACCGCGGCCAGCACGAAGGACAGCACCACGGTCGCCATGAAGGCTGCCCAATACGGCAGGCCGGCCTGCAGCAGGCTCCAGGCGATGAAGGTCGAGAACATCGCCATCTCGCCCTGGGCGAAGTTGATGTGGTGCGTGGCCTGGTAGATCATGACCAGGGCCAGCGCCACGCTGGCGTAGATGCCGCCCGTGGCCAGGCCCGCGAGCAGTTGGTGGATGAAGGCGTCCATCTGCTTATTCCCCCAAGTACGCGCGGCGCACCGCGTCGTTGCTGCGGATCTCGGCCGAGGGGCCGGACAGCACGATGCGCCCGGTCTCGATCAGGTAGGCGGTGCTGGCCAGGTCCAGCGCCAGCTTGGCGTTCTGCTCCACGAGCAGGATGGACACCCCCTCCTCCTGGTTGATGCGGCGCATGATCGCGAAGATGTCCTTCACGATCAGCGGCGCCAGGCCGAACGAGGGCTCGTCCAGCAGCAAGAGGCGCGGCCTGCCCATCAGCGCGCGGCCGATGGCCAGCATCTGCTGCTCGCCGCCCGACAGGGTGCCGGCCTGCTGGGCCTGGCGTTCCTTCAGGCGCGGGAAGTAGCCGTAGATGCGGGCCAGGTCGTCCTCGGCCGAGGCGCGGCTGGAGGACTTGGCTCTGGCATAGGCGCCCAGCCGCAGGTTCTCCTCGGTCGTGAGGCCCAAGAAGGTGCCGCGGCCGTCGGGCACATGGCCCACGCCGGACTTGGCGATCTGCTCGGTGCTGCGGCCGTCGATGCGCTGGCCTGCAAGCGTGATGCTGCCCTGCGTGGCGACCATCATCTGGCACAGCGCGCGCAGCGTGGTGGTCTTGCCGGCGCCGTTGGCGCCCAGCAGCGCGACGACCTCGCCCTGCGCCACATCCAGGTCGATGCCCTGCAGCACGCGCGTGGGACCGTAGGCGGCGTGCAGGCCGCGGACTTCCAGTAGCTTGGTCATGCGGTCGCCTCCGAACCGTTGTGCCGTTCAACCGTCGCGCGGGTCGGCGACCAGCGCCATTCGCACGGTGTCGATCCCCGCACGCGGGGCCCCTCGCCAAGTGTGCTCATGCCGCTGCTTCCTCTTCTTCACCCAGGTAGGCGCGGATCACTTCCGGATGCCGGCGCACTTCGGCCGGCGTGCCTTCGGCGATCTTCTTGCCGAAGTTCAGCGCGACCACCTTGTCCGACACGCCCATCACGAGGCTCATGTGGTGCTCCACGAGCAGCACGGTCACATGGCGGCGGCTGCGGATGTCCAGGATCAGCTCGCCCAGGCTTTCGAGCTCCTCGTGGTTCAGGCCGCAGGCCGGCTCGTCGAGCAGCAGCAGCTGCGGCTCGCTGGCCAGCGCGCGCGCGAGTTCCACGCGCTTTTGCGTGCCGAACGGCAGGTCGGCCACGGTGCGGTCGGCCACGGCGCCCAGCTCCAGGAAATCGATGAGCTCGCGCGCACGCGCGAGCGCCTCGGCCTCGATGCGCGCCACGCCGGGCAGCCGGAACGCGTTGCGCAGAAAGCCCGCGTGGTGCTTGCTGTGGCAGCCCACGAGCACGTTGTCCAGCACGGTCATGGTGCGGAACAGCGCCAGGTTCTGGAAGGTGCGGCCGATGCCCAGGCCCGCCATCTTGTGGCGCGGCAGGCTGGCCAGCGAATGGCCTTCGAACGCGATGTGCCCGCTGCTGTAGGTGTACAGCCGTGACAGGCAGTTGAACAGCGTGCTCTTGCCGGCCCCGTTGGGCCCGATCAGGCCGCAGATCTGGCCACGCTGCACGTCGAACGAGACGCCGTCCAGTGCCACGATGCCGCCGAAGCGCACGGTCACGCCTTCGATGTGCAGCAGGGGCTTGTCTCCACGATCACGGTCTTGCGCCATGCGTCGGTCTTTCTTTCTTCAAGAGGGGTTCGGCGGGCGCCGCGGCGCCCGTTCGGCGGCTTACAGCCGTTCGACGATGGTCACGTTGGCCATGCCGCCGCCTTCGCACATGGTCTGCAGGCCGTAGCGCTTGCCGTGCTGGCCCAGCGCGTGGACCAGCGTGGTCATGAGCTTGGTGCCCGAGGCGCCCAGCGGGTGGCCCAGCGCGATCGCGCCGCCATGCACGTTGAGCCGCGCGGGATCGGCGCCCGTGGCCTGCAGCCAGGCCAGCGGAATCGGCGCGAAGGCCTCGTTGACCTCGAACAGATCGATGTCGGAGATCGTCAGGCCGGCCTTCTTCAATGCGCGCTGCGTGGCCGGGATCGGTGCCTCCAGCATGATGACCGGGTCGTGGCCCAGCACGCTCATGTGGTGGATGCGGGCCAGCGGCTGGACGCCCAGCGCCTTGAGGCCGCGCTCGTTGACGACCATCACGCCGCTGGCGCCGTCGCAGATCTGGCTGGCCGTGGCGGCCGTGCAGCGCCCGCCCTCGGCGATCAGCTTGACGGCCGCGATGCTCTCCAGCGTGGAATCGCCGCGGATGCCCTCGTCGGCCAGGTGCTGCTCGCCGGGCTCGCTGCCGTCGGCCATGCGCACGGCCACGGGCACGATCTCGTTCTTGAAGCGGCCCTCGCGCGTGGCAGCGGCGGCGCGCTGGTGGCTCAGCAGCGCGTAGGCGTCCAGCATCTCCTTGCTGAGGCCGTAGTTCTGGGCGATCTGCTCGGCGCCCGTGAACTGGCTGAACTGGATGCCGGGGTAGCGCTTCTGCATGGCCGGGCTCATGTAGCTGCCCAGCCCGGCCTTGGCTGCCAGGATGCCGGGCGTGCCCATGGGCACGCGCGTCATGCTCTCCACGCCGGCCGCGATCACGATGTCCATGCTGCCGGCCATCACGGCCTGGGCCGCGAAGTGCAGCGCCTGCTGCGAGGAGCCGCACTGGCGGTCGATCGAGGTGCCGGGCACGGACTCGGGCAGGCTGGAGGCCAGCACCGCATTGCGCGCGATGTTGGTCGACTGCTCGCCGGCCTGGCCCACGCAGCCCAGGATCACGTCCTCGACCAGCGCGGGGTCGGCACCCGTGCGCGCGATCAGCGCGTCCAGGACCTGGGCGGCCAGGTCGGCCGGATGCCAGCCGGCCAGCCGGCCGTTGCGACGGCCGCCGGCGGTACGCGCGGCGGCAACGATGAATGCTTCTGCCATGGAAAGAACTCCTTCGGTTCAGGATCTGGCCGGATTGTTCGCGCCGGCACCGCCATGGGGCGTCGTCGGATCGGACGATTTTGGAAGGCCGGACGCACCCAGCACGCCGGCCGCATGCCAGGCCTGCTGACGGGCCGCATCATGGCCGAGTTCGGCCAGCAGCTCGGCCGCGTGCTGGCCCAGGTGCGGCGCGGGTCGGGGCGGCGCGGTCGGCGTGCCGTTGAACAGCGCCGCCGAGCGCGGCAGCCGCACGCGGCCCAGCGCGCCATGGTCGACCTCGGCCAGCAGGCCGTTGTGCCGCACCTGCGCATCGGTGAGCACCTCGTGGCGCTCGTTGACCGGGCTGACCGGCGCCTGGTGCGCGCGCATGCGGGCCAGCGCCGTGGCGGTGTCCATGGCCGCAGCCTGCGGCTCGAGCTCCTCGCGCAGCACGCGCGCATGGCGAAAGCGCCCGTCCACGCTCGCAAAGCGCGGGTCGCGCGCGAGTTCGGGCCGCCCGAAGGCCGCGCACATCGCGGCGAACTCGGCCGGCTGCGGGCCCGTCACGACCACATGGCCGTCGGCCGTCTTCCAGGGCTTCTGGCTCACGCCGAACTCGGGCGAAGGCGGCGGCGCCTCGTCCAGGAACACGTGGTTGTACATGGCGTCGGGCCACTGGAACGCGATGGCCGCGTCCAGCATGGCCAGTTCCACCCACTGGCCCTGGCCCGTGCGCTCGCGCGCGAGCAGCGCCGCGCAGATGGCCTGGGCCGCCGTCAGCGCGGTCAGCTTGTCGCACAGCGCGGCGGCCAGCACCTGGGGTTCGCCGTTGACCTGGTTGCGGTGCGAGGCGCTGATGCCCGAGGCGGCCTGGATCACGGCGTCGTAGGCGCGCTCGCCCGCCTGCGGGCCGGTCTGGCCGAAGCCGCTGATGGACAGGTAGACCAGGCGCGGGTTCAGCGCCAGCAGCGCCGCATGGCCCAGGCCCAGCCGGTCCATGGCACCGGGGCGGAAGTTCTCGACCAGCACGTCGGCACGCTGCGCGAGTTCGCGCACGATCTGCTGCGCGTCCGGTTGCTTCAAGTCCAGCACCAGCGAACGCTTGCCGCGGTTGGCGGCCAGGAACATGGCCGAGATGTCGGCCTTGCGCGGGCCGATGGCGCGCGAGGTGTCGCCGCCCGGCGACTCGACCTTGACCACGTCGGCGCCCTGGTCGGCCAGCATGGCCGTGGCCAGCGGGCCCGACAGCACGGCCGACAGGTCCAGCACGCGGATGCCCGCCAGAGGCCCGGCCATCGCCATGGCCGCTCAGCGCCGCAGCGCGGCCGGCAGGGCCTGGCCGCGGAGCGGTGTGGGTGCGGCGGCGGGCGCGCGCAGCCAGTGCGCGGCACCGGGCCAGGGCCCGGTGGAACGGAAAAGCGGCATCTGCAGGTCTCCAGTGGCGCCGATCTGCGTCGGCAGCCCGCGACTATCGCCCCGGCCACCGGCCCGGGCCATGGCCGAACCGTCCAAAGCCATTGGCTGGAACGACCACCCCGGCCGCCCTTCCCCTCCACAGCGCCAGCCCCCGCCAGGGGAAACCCGCAGGCCCGGCCCGCATCGTCCGAACCGACGATGCCGCGTGCGTGCGCCTTGCGGCACGATGGACGCCCGGGACGCTGCGGCTGCGCCGCGCATCCACCTGCGCGCGCCCCTGTGGCGCACGCTCCGGCCCAGCCTGTGGCGAAAGGAACGCGAGATGATCAGTTACGACCTGCAGCAATTCGGCGCCCCGCTCGTGCGCAACGAGCGGCCCACGCCCGCACCCCAGGGCAGCGAGGTGCTCGTGCGCGTGCTGGCCTCGGGCGTGTGCCACAGCGACATCCACATCCGCCACGGCTACTACGACATGGGCAACGGCAAGCGGCTCAACATGGGCGAGCGCGGCGCCATGCTGCCGCTGACCATGGGCCACGAGACGGCCGGCGAGATCGTGGCCGCCGGGCCCGAGGCCCAGGACGTGCAGATCGGCCAGCGCGTGGTGGTCTACCCCTGGCTGGGCTGCGGCCAGTGCAAGGTCTGCGCACGCGGCCAGGAGAACCTGTGCCTAACCGGGCGCTCGCTGGGCGTGTTCGCGCCGGGCGGCTACAGCGACCACATCCTCGTGCCGCATGCGCGCTACCTCGTCGACATCGGCGAGCTGGCGCCCGAGCAGGCCGCGCCCTGCGCGTGCTCGGGCCTGACCATGTACGCGGCCATCGCCAAGATCGACCCGGCCGTGCTCAAGGACGAGCATGTGGTGGTGTTCGGCGCGGGTGGCCTGGGCCTCATGGCCGTGGGCCTGCTCAAGGCCCTGGGCAACCCGGGCGCCATCGTGCTCGAGCCCGACGCCAGCAAGCGCGCCGCCGCGCTGCAGGCCGGTGCCGCGCACGCCATCGACAGCGCCGCCCCCGATGCGGCCAAGCAGGCCAAGAAGGCGGCCGGCGGCGCGGTCTGGGCCGCACTGGACTGCGTGGGCACCGAGCAGACCGTGGGCACGGCCCTGGGCATGCTGACCAAGGGCGGCCAGCTCGTGCAGGTGGGCCTGTTCGGCGGCAAGATCGAGATCGCCACGCCCTCCATGCCCATGCGCGCCGTGGCCTACCAGGGCTCCTACGTGGGCAACCTGGGCCAGCTGCAGGCCCTGGTCGCGCTGGCCCGCGCGGGCCAGCTCGCGCCGCTGCCGATCGAGAACCGGCCGCTGGACCAGGCCGAGGCGGCCCTGCAGGACCTGGAGGCCGGCAAGGTCGTCGGCCGCGTGATGCTGAGGCCGAATTGAAATGACCACCCCGTTTGAATGGCGCACTGCGTGTCGCCATTCCATCCCCCTCCAGGGGCGCCGCCAGCGGCCGGGCAAAGCCCGGGCCAAAGCGTCTGCTGGCATGGCCTGCTCCGCGGCCTTCTGAACCTCTGCTTGCGCGCCGGATTCGTGCTCCACGGATGCCGCACCACGCAAACGACAACCGAGATGACCATGCACATCCAACGCACCGTTTTCCGCGAAGACCACGAACAGTTCCGCGACACCGCCCGCCGCTTCCTGGACCGCGAATGCGTGCCCCACATGCCGGCCTGGAACGCGGCCGGCGCGATCGACCGCGCGGTCTGGGCCAAGGCCGGCCGCGAAGGCCTGCTCTGCACCATGCTGCCGACCGAGTACGGCGGCGGTGGCGGCGACTTCGGCCACGCGGCCGTGCTGGCCGAAGAGATGTCGGCGCGCGGCCTCAGCGGCGTGAACTTCGGCCTGCACTCGGACATCGTCGTGCCCTACCTGCACCGCCTGGGCACCGAGGCGCAGAAGGACAAGTGGCTGCCGCGCTGCGCCGCGGGCGAGACCATCATGGCGATCGCGATGACCGAGCCCGGCACCGGCAGCGACCTCAAGAGCATCCGCACCACGGCGCGCCGCGAGGGCGACGAGTACGTGATCAACGGCGCCAAGACCTTCATCAGCAACGGCCTCTTGTCCGACCTCGTCATCGTCGTGGCCAAGACCGACCCGCAGGGCCAGGGCTCCAAGGCCATGAGCCTGATCCTCGTGGAGGCCGACCGGCCGGGCTTTCGGCGCGGATGCAAGCTCGACAAGGTGGGCCAGCACGCGGCGGACACGGCCGAGCTGTTCTTCGACGACGTGCGCGTGCCCGCCAGCAACCTGCTCGGCGAGGAAGGCAAGGGCATGTACGCGCTCATGCAGGAACTGCCGCAGGAGCGCTTTTGCATCGCGGTGGGCGCGGCCATGGCGCTGGAGACCTGCCTGGCCCACACCATCGCCTATGTGAAGGAGCGCAAGGCCTTCAACCAGACGGTCTGGGACTTCCAGAACACCAAGTTCAAGCTGGCCGACATCAAGGCCCAGTCCATCGCCGTGCGCACCATGATCGACCACTACCTGGGCGAGCACATGCGCCGGCGGCT
>DATKFT010000404.1:0-14613 GCA_035544335.1 Pseudorhodoferax sp. | reverse complement strand
GAAGGCACGGCCTGCACAGCCTCGCCCGTGGCCTGGAGCACCAGCCCGCGCTGCTCGGCGAAGTCGATCACGAAGCGCGCATAGCCATGCCAGCTGGTCTCGCCCGCGGCCGCCAGGTGGTACAGGCCGGCCAGCGCCTCGCCGCCCGGCGCACCGGCCTGCCGCAGCGCGAGGGCCGTCACGTCGGCCAGCAGTTCCGCACCGGTCGGTGCGCCGAACTGGTCGTCGACCACGGTCAAACGCTCGCGCTCGGCCGCCAGGCGCAGCATGGTCTTGGCGAAATTCTGGCCGCGCGCCGCATACACCCAGCTCGTGCGAAAGACCAGGTGGCGTGCGCAATGTTCGCGCAGCAGCTGCTCGCCTTCGAGCTTGGTGCGGCCATAGACCGACAGCGGGCCAGTCGGGCTTTGCTCGGTCCAGGGCGCGCTGCCGCTGCCATCGAACACGTAGTCGGTCGAGTAGTGCACCATCCAGGCGCCCAGCGCCTGGGCCTCGCGCGCCAGCACGTCCACGCCCAGCGCGTTGAGCGCGCGCGCGCGCTCGGGCTCGCTCTCGGCCTTGTCCACGGCCGTGTGCGCGGCGGCGTTCACGATGACGGACGGCGCCACCGCGCGCACCGTGGCCGCCAGCGCCTCGGGCCGGCCCAGGTCGCCGCACAGCCCGGTGCTGTCGTAGTCCAGCGCCACGAGTTCGCCCAGCGGCGCCAGGCTGCGCTGCAGCTCCCAGCCGACCTGGCCGTTCTTGCCCAGCAGCAAAATCTTCATGCGGTCGTGCGCTCGCCGTAGTTCGTGGACACCCAGTCGCGGTAGGCGCCGCTTTGCACACTGGCGACCCAGTCGGGATGGGCCAGGTACCAGTCTATGGTCTTGCGGATGCCGCTGTCGAAGGTCTCGGCCGGCTTCCAGCCCAGTTCGCGTTCGATCTTGCGCGCGTCGATCGCGTAGCGGCGGTCGTGGCCAGGCCGGTCGGTCACGTAGGCGATCTGTTCGGCATAGGGGCGGCCATCGGCGCGCGGCTGCTTCTCGTCCAGCAGCGCGCAGACCGTGCGCACGATCTCGAGGTTGGGCTTTTCGTTCCAGCCGCCGATGTTGTAGGTCTCGCCCAGGCGGCCGGCCTCCAGCACGCGCCGGATCGCGCTGCAGTGATCGCCCACGTACAGCCAGTCGCGCACCTGCTGGCCATCGCCATACACGGGCAGCGGCTTGCCAGCCAGCGCGTTGACGATCATGAGCGGGATCAGCTTCTCGGGGAAGTGAAACGGCCCGTAATTGTTGCTGCAGTTGGTCGTCAGCACCGGCAGGCCGTAGGTGTGGTGATAGGCCCGCACCAGGTGGTCGCTGGCGGCCTTGCTGGCCGAATACGGGCTGTTGGGCTCGTAGCGGTGCTGCTCGGTGAACGCCGGCGCCTGGGGCGCCAGCGAGCCATAGACCTCGTCGGTGGACACGTGCAGGAAGCGGAAGGCCGCCTGGCGCTCGGGCGCCAGCGCGCTCCAGTAGGCGCGCACGGCCTCCAGCAGGCCGAAGCTGCCGACCACGTTGGTCTCGATGAAGGCCGCTGGCCCGTGGATGGAACGGTCGACATGCGACTCCGCCGCGAAGTTCACGACAGCCCGCACCGCGTGCTCGGCCAGCAGCCGGCCGACCAGCGCGCCGTCGCCGATGTCGCCCTGCACGAAGTGGTGCCGTGCGTCGCCGGCCAGGCTGGCCAGGTTGCCCAGGTTGCCGGCGTAGGTCAGCTTGTCCAGGGTCAGGACCGGCTCGCCGACACTGGCGATCCAGTCCAGCACGAAGTTCGTGCCGATGAAGCCGGCCCCGCCGGTGACAAGAATCATGGGTGCAGTCCTGCTAAACGAACCGGCGATTATCGCTGGCCGGCCCCGGCCCGCCCGCGCGTACAGTCGGGCGGCATCCATCCGTTCGAGGAGCCGCCATGGCCAAGAAACCGAATCCATTCAATCCCTTCGGCGACGACGCCTCGGCCGCCCAGTTCAGCGAGTCCGTGCGCGCCTCGGCCCAGCAGATCTGGCTGGCCGGGCTCGGCGCCTTCGCCAAGGCGCAGGCCGAGGGCAGCAAGATCTTCGAAGGTCTGGTCAAGGAAGGCGCGGGCATGCAGCGCAAGAGCCAGGCCGCGGCGCAGGACGGCCTGCACGAGGCCGGGGCCCGCATGGGCAGCATGGCCAGCGAATTCGGCGCGCGCGCAGCCGGCCAGTGGGACAAGCTGGAAAACATCTTCGAGGAACGCGTGGCCAAGGCCTTGCACAAGCTCGGCGTGCCACGCCTGGACGCGCTGGAGCAGCTGGCCGCGCGCGTGGAGGCGCTGGAGCAGGCCGCCGGGCGCGCCGACGCAGCGCGCAGCCCACGCACCGCGCGCACCACACGCAAGGCCGCCGCCCAGCCCCGCCATGCGGCCGACGCCGCCACACCCCAGCCCGCACCGGCCAAGCGCACCGCCCGCAAGCGCGCCGCCCCGCGCAGCGAATGAACCAGCGCATGGCCCAAGACACCATCTGGACCGCAGCGGCACTGCGCGAACTCGCCGCGCAGGCCGCCCCCACACCCTGCGCCTCCTGCGCCACGCTGCCCACCACCGGCTGGGAAAGCATCCCGGTCTCGCTCGACCGCGCGCTGCTGCAGCCGCTCGGCACGCTGTACGACCCGGCAGCGGGCCACCCTCTGGAAAGCACGCTGGAGGAATACCACCCGCAGCGCACGCGCTACTGGTCGGCCGACGCGCCCATCGCCGCAGGCTGGTTCCCCTACAACCGCTGCGGCGTGTGGCGCTGCAGCCGCTGCGCCACGGTGTTTCTGCGCTACGCCGAGCACGGCGGCTACTTCGAGGAAGAGCGCATCCGCCGCGTCGTCGCGGCGCTCGTCGACGACCAGGCGCCGGCTCCGGCACCGGGAAACACCTAGCGGCTGGCGGCGCACGGCTGCGGCATGCTGCGGCCAGGGAGGACCGATGGCGAAGAAAGCCCCGCGCAGGACGGCCGAGCGCATTCTGGAGGCCACGCTGGCGTTGTTCAACCGTTTCGGCTCGCCCAACGTCTCGACCACGTTGATCGCCGCCGAATTGGGCATCAGCCCGGGCAACCTGTACTACCACTACCCGGCCAAGGATGCGCTGCTGGGCGCGCTGTTCGACCAGTACGCCCGGCGCATGCACGACCTGCTGGACGCCGGTGCCGACGTGCGCGACGTGGAAGACGCCTGGTTCTTCCTGCACAGCCTGTTCGAGCGCATCTGGGAGTACCGCTTCCTCTACCGCGACCTCAACGACCTGCTCAGCAACCACCGCCGGCTCGAACAGCAGGTCCAAGGCGTGCTGCAGGGCAAGACCCGCGCCGTGCACGGCATGCTCGCGGGCCTGTCGGCCCATGGCGCCCTGCACATCGATCCGCGCGCCGTGGAGGCCACCGCCACCAGCATGGTCGTGGTGCTGAGCTGGTGGCTGAGCTACGAGTACGCGCGTGCTCCGCGCGATGCGCTGGAGCCGGCCGCGGCCCAGGCCGCATTGGTGCGCGGTGCGCACCATGTGCTCGTGCTGCTTGTGCCCTACCTGGTGCCCGCACAGCGCGAACACCTGCTGGCGCTGGTCGCCGCCTACGCCGATGAAGCACCTGCCACACAAACCACCTAGACTTGCCTTTGCCACACAAGAATGAGGAGACCACGATGGACGACTGGAGCGCATACCCGCATGTGGGCGCCTTCCAATTCGATGCAGCCAGCGTGCTCCAGCACTGGGCCAGGCTGCACGTCGGCGATGCGGAACCGCCGCCGACCGACCCGGCGGTCCTCGACGCCTGGGTGCTGTTCCACAACGGCGACTTCGCGCAGGCCTGTGCCACAGGCCTGGCGGCCGGCGGTGCAGGGCTGACGGTCGCGAACAAGGCCACCGCGATCTACGCCAACTACCTGGAGCCCCGCGAGAAGACGCGCCTGGACCTGTTCCGCCAGGTCGCCGCGCGTGCCGAGCAACAGGCCCGGGCCACGCCGGACGATCCGAACGCCTGGTACTGGCAGGCCTACGCACTGGGCCGCTACAGCCAGGCCATCAGCGTGGCCAAGGCCCTGGCCCAGGGCCTGGGCAGCCAGGTCAAGGAATCGCTGGAGAAGGTGATCGCGCTGGCACCGCAGCATGCCGACGCGCACATCGCGCTCGGCGCCTTCCATGCCGAGGTCATCGACAAGGTCGGTGCGCTGATCGGCCACATGACCTACGGCGCCAAGAAGGACGTGGGCCTGCGCATGTTCCGCGAGGGCCTGCAATTGCATCCGCGCTCCGTCATCGGCATGGTCGAGTACGCGCATGCGCTGCTCATGCTCGAAGGCGACAGCCGCATGGAGGAGGCCAATCGCTGGTACGAGCGCGCCGCGGCAGCCGAGCCCGCGGATGCGACCGAGCGGCTGGATGTGGACATGGCCCAGGCCGAACTGGCCGACTGAACTGCAACTGAACTGCCGACTGAACGGGCCACGCGAACCGGCAGGCTGACCGCCGGCCGCGCGCCGGTCCTACAGGGCAAGCCGGCACAGGGCCCTGTCGCACGAAGCCGCATGCGGCGAGCATGCAGGGCATCGAACCGAACCCCGCCCTGCCATGAACATCTTCGAAGCCCTGCGCATCAGCCACACCCTGCAGCGCGCGCTGGCCGACCAGCTCGTCGCCACCAGCGGCGACAGCACGGAGCGCCAACGCATCTTCCGCGACCTGCGCCGCGAGCTGTCCGCGCACGAGACCGCCGAGGAGCGCTGCTTCTACGCACCGCTCATGCAGCACGACGGGGCCGTGGACACTGCGCGGCATGGCATCGCCGAGCACCATGAGATGGACGAGATCGTGGAGGACCTGCAGGACCTGGACATGTCCTCGCCGGCCTGGCTCGTCAAGGCACGCGCGCTGCACCACAAGCTGCACCACCACCTGGACGAAGAAGAGCAGAAGTTCTTTCAGCTGGCCGGCAAGGTGTTCAGCGCCGCGCAGAAAACCACCTTGGCCAAAGACTACGAGGCAGAATTCACGACCCAGCGCGTACAGGCCTGAGCCCGTCGAATCCGAACGGCCGTGCGTCCCCTGCCTCCCACCACGAAGAGCCCGCCATGTCCGAACTCCAGACCGCCTTCCAGTCCGCCGTCGTCGCATCGCAGCAGCGCACGCAACGCCCCGACAACGCCACGCTGCTGCGCCTGTACGGGCTCTACAAGCAGGCCAGCGCGGGCGACAACAAGGCGCCCAAGCCCGGTTTTTCCGACATGGTCGGACGCGCCAAGTGGGACGCATGGAACAAGCTGCAGGGACTGTCCGCCGAAGATGCGATGCAGCAGTACATCGACGCCATCGCGGCGCTGGACGACTGAAGCCTCAGCGCTGCGCCACGAGCGCGTCCAGCGCGGCATCGCGCTGCGGCTTGGGCAGCTTGGCCAGTGCGGCCACGGCCGCATGGAACCGCGCCCAGTCGCGGCCCTCGCGGACGAACAGCGCCTCGAAGGCCGGCACCCGCCCGTCGTAGGCCGCCTGCACACCAAACATCGCGTTGTTGGCGCGGGCCACATAGGCGTCGTAGCCCGCGAAGCCCTGCCAGCGCTGCGCCTTGAGCTGCGCATAGGCGGCATGGAAATCGTCCATGGCGCGGGCTTTGCGCTGCGCCACGGGTTCGGCGTTGGCGTGGTCCGCGTACACCGCGGCCAGCGTCTGGCGCGTGGCCAGCATCAGCGCACGCAGCTCGCGGCGGCGCCCATCGAAGCGCGCATACTCCTCGCGCGCGGCCTGGCTGGCGTGCAGGCGCAGCCATTCGGCGCCACCCAGGCGCTCCACGGCAGAGGCATAGGACTCGTTGAAGGTCGTGTCGTCCTGCACATAGACCACCTGGTGCGCCAGTTCGTGGAACAGCATGCGCGCCAGCTCGCCTTCGGGGTAGCGGATGAAGGTGCTCAGCACCGGATCGCCGCCCAGCCAGTTCATCCAGCCCAGCGTGGAGTAGGCCGGCACGCCGTAGACACTGCTCTCCAGCCCCTGCGCACGCAGCTCGGCGGCCAGGGCCTGCGCCTGCGCCTCGTCGAAGTAGCCACGGTAGCCGATGCAGCCCGTGAACGGAAAGCACCAGGTCTTGAGCTGCAGCGAGTACGGCGGCGCCGCCACGGCATTCCAGACCGCCGCGCTGCGGTGCAGGTCGGCGTAACGGTGGTAACTCGCGTTGTCGGGAAGATGGAGCTGCTCCACCGCGAACCGGCGCATGCGCTGGGCCAACTGCAACTGCTGGCGCAGGTCGGCCGGCGTGGCCGGGTCGTCCAGCCAGTCCTGGATGGGCTTGGCCGCATGCATCAACGCCAGATGCCCGCGCGCCGATTGCAGGTAGTAGGCCGTATCGGCGCAGCCGGCCAGCGCCAACAGCGCGAGCACGGCACAGGCCCGTCGGGGCAATGTGAAATTCCGCACGGTAGGCAGTGTACGGGCGCGCAAGACCGCCGCCCTGGCACGCAGGTTGCTCGCTTGCCGCGGCAACACCCAAGCCCCGCCATGGCTGTGAACCAAGACGCCCCGCCACCGTCGAACAGATGACATGCCACTGCCACCACGACCCAAAAGCCAGTACGGGCGCATCACGGCGCTCGCCAGCGGCCACCATCTCGCCACCTTGACCGCGCAGCGCGTGATCGAGCAGGGCGGCTCGCTCGTCGACGCCATGGTCGCTGCGTCGGCGATGTTGACAGTCACCTTGCCGCACGCCGGCTCGCTGGGCAGCTGCGCCTTGATGCTGGTCTATGACGCGGCCTCGCACCAGGTCCAGGTGCTCAACGGCACGGGCCGCGCGCCGGCAGCCACGCCGGCCGCGCAGCTCGCGCTCGCGGGCGTGCTGCCCCAGCGCGGCGTGCAGGCCACCGTCACGCCCACGCTGGTGCGGCTGTGGGCGCGCGCGCACGAACGCTACGGACGGCTGCCCTGGGCGCAGCTGCTGGCACCGGCCACCGCGGCGGCCGGCAACGGCATCGGCACGGCCGAAGAGCTCGCGCGCGCGCTGCTGCACCCCGATCCGGCCGTCGTCACGCAACCCGGCTTCACCGATGCCTTCCACCGCAACGGCCTGCCGCTCGTGGCCGGGCAGCCCATGCGCCAGCCGCGGCTGGCCGAGGTGCTGCAAGCCATCGCGCGCCAGGGCGAGGCCGGCTTTTACGGCGGCTGGGTGGCCCGCAGCCTGGCCGCGTTCTGCGCCGAGCACGACGGCTGGCTGGGCCAGGGCGACCTGGACCGGGCCCAGGCCGACTGGTGCGACAGCTGGGGCACGCACTACGCGGGCCGCCAGGTGCATGTGGCGCCGCCCAACGCTGCCGGTGTGCTCATGCTGCGCCAGCTGAACCTGCGCGCGGCCGCCGACCCCGCCCAGCATGGCCCCGCACACGACGTGCTGCGCGCCGCGGCCGTGCTGCAGCGCTACTGCGCGCGGCTCGGGGATCCGGCCCGCCGGCGGTTGATGCCCGGCGACTTCGAGCTCGGCGAACGCCACATCGGCGCCGGCCCGGTCGATGCCACGGCCACCTGCCTGACCCCGGCCGATGCCACGGGCTTCGTCGCCATGGATGTGGACGGCAATGCCGTCGCACTGCTGCAAAGTGTGTTCCAGCCCCTGGGCAGCGGCGCCGTGGACCCGGGCACCGGCATCCTGCTCAACAACCGCATGGCGCAGTTCCATCCCCAGGCCGAGCTGCCCAACGGCGTGCAGGCGGGCGCGCGCCCGGCCTACACGCTGTCGCCCTGGATCGTCGTGCATGGCAACCGCGCCGAGCTGGCCGCCATCTCGTCGGGCGGCATCGGCCAGACCACCGGGGGCCTGCAACTGGCCAGCGGCGCGCTGGAAACCGGGGCCACGCTGGGCGAGCTCGTGGGCCGGCCGCGCTGGAGCTTCGACCACGCCGCGCAGGTGCTGCTGGAAACCGGCATGGACGCCGGCGTCGCCCCGCTGCTGCGCGCACAGGGGCTCACGGTGCTGGAGAACGCCGAGCAGGAGCTGCACTTCGGCTCCGTCGAGGCCGTGCGCGCCCAGCCGCACGGCGGCCTGGAAGCCGTGGCCGACCTGCGCCGCCAGGCGCATGCCGTGGCCTGGTGACGCCGTCGCCCCCAGGGGGCGACGAAACTGGCAGGCCCCGGACGTTTTTGTCAGCGCCGCGCCAGGGCCCCGTGGATGGGCTCCATCAGCACCAGCAAGGCCACGAGCCGGCACACCTGGAAGGCCACGACCACGGGCACGCCCAGTTGCAGCACCTTGGCCGTGATCGACATCTCGGTGATGCCGCCGGGCGCCACCGCCAGAACCATGGTGGCTAGCGGCAGGCCGGTCAGCCAGGCCAGCCCGCCGGCGAACAACAAACACAGCAGCACCATGCCCAAGGTGCCCACGGCCACGCTGGCCAGCCAGCGCGGCGCGCTGCGCACGAAGCCAGGCATGAAGCGCACGCCCAGGCTCACGCCGATCACGAGCTGCGCCGCATTGACCAGCGGCGGCGGCAGCCCCGACCAGCCCAGGTCCAGGCCCGTCAGCAGCGCCGCGCCGAAGAAGGCGCCCAGAAACCAGGGGTTGGCCAGTCCCGCACGCCGCACCACGAACACGCCCACCAGGCCCACCACCGCCAGCAGGCCCAGCCCGGCCACGTCCACCTGGCGCACGGCGGGCACCGCGGCGTCGAGCCCATGCAGCCCGCTCCACTGCAGGCCGAACGGGAACAGCACCGTCACCATGAGCATGCGCAGGCTGTGCGCGGCGGCCACGAGGTCGGTGCGTCCGCCCTGGCGTTCGGCCAGCAGCGTCATCTCGGAGGCGCCGCCGATGCCGCCGGCAAAGAAGGTGGTCCGAGCGTCCAGGCCCGGCATCGCGCCGTTCGCGTGCAGCAGCCAGCGCCCCATCAGCATGCCCAGCACCAGGGCCCAGGCCACGCCCAGCGCGATGGCCCAGCCCAGCGGGCGCAGCTGCGCGAGCACCTCGGGCGTGAAGTACAGGCCCAGCGCCGCACCGATGGTGGCCTGCGCGCCCTGGCGCAGCGGCACGGCGCTGCGCGTGGGCAGCCCGGCGATGGACGCCGCCGCCGTGGCCAGCAGCGGGCCGATCATCCAGGGGATGGGCGTGTGCAGCCACAGGCAGAGCTGGGCCGCGAGCCAGGCGAGGACCAGGGTCAGCGCAGCGCGGACAGGAAGGGACAGCGGACCGGGCATGGGCGTAGCAGGCGGGCGGCGGACGGGCCGCCACTGTAGCCGCAAGCCCGGGCCGGCCCGGCACCCGGCAGCCGCTACGCGGGCTGGTCCGGCAGCACCGCGGTCACCTCGATCTCGACCTTGGCCCGCGCCTCCATGAGACCACTGACCGCCACGCAGGTCATGGCCGGGAAATGCCGGCCCATGCACGCGCGGTAGGCCTGGCCCAGCTCAGGGAGCCGGCGGTGGTACTCGTCGCGGTCGGTCACGTACCAGGTCATGCGCACCATGTGCTCGGGCCCCGCACCGGCCTCGCGCAGCACGGCCACCACATTGGCCAGCGCCTGCGCGGTCTGCGCGATGAAGTCGTCGCTCTCGAACTGCTGGGCGGCGTTCCAGCCGATCTGGCCGCCCACGAACACGAGGGTGCCGCGTGCGGCCACGCCGTTCGCATAGCCTTTGGGCGGGGCCCAGCCGGGCGGTTGCAGGATGTTCATGGTTCTCTGAGTTTGAAGCGCTGCAGCTTGCCGGTTTCCGTGCGCGGCAGCGCGGGCAGAAAGGCGATCTCGCGCGGGTACTTGTAGGGCGCCAGCTGCGCCTTGACATGGTCCTGCAGCGCGCGCACCAGGGCCGCGTCGCCGCTGAACCCGGGCCGCAGCACGCAGAAGGCCTTGACCAGCATGCCGCGCTCGGCGTCGGGCTTGCCGACCACGGCGCACTCGGCCACGGCCGGGTGCTGCAGCAGCACGTCCTCGACCTCGGGGCCGCCCACGTTGTAGCCCGCCGTCACGATCATGTCGTCGGCACGCGCCTGGTAGAAGAAGTAGCCGTCCGCGTCCTGCACGAAGGCGTCGCCCGGGTAGTTCCAGCCCTGCTGCACGTACTGCGCCTGGCGCGCGTCGTCCAGGTAGCGGCAACCCACGGGCCCGACCAGCGCGAGCCGGCCCACCTGCCCGCGCGGCAGTTCATGGCCGTCCTCGTCCACCACCCGGGCCGTGAAGCCGGGCACGACCTGGCCCACCGCGCCGCGGCGCACCCGGTCGGGCCGCGAGGAGATGTAGATGTGGAACACCTCGGTGCCGCCGATGCCGTCCAGCATCTCGATGCCCGTGGCCGCCTTCCAGAGCTGGCGCGTGGCATCCGGCAGCGCCTCCCCCGCGCTCACGCAGATGCGCAACCGGGGCAGCCCCAGCGCCTGCGCGTGCGGCGCCATCTGGCGGTAGAAGGTCGGCGCCGTGTAGCAGATCGTGGCGCCGACCTCGCGTGCCTGGCGCACCAGGCTCTCGGGCGTGTAGGGCGCGTCGGGGAAGTAGACCGAGGCGCCGGCCCACATCGGGAACAGGAGCAGGCCGCCCAGGCCGAACGTGAAGGCCAGCGGCGGCGAGCCGACCACGATGTCCTCGCTGTGCGCCTGCAGCACATGGCGTGGCCAGCAGTTGCACATGGCCAGCACATCGCGGTGGCTGGCGACGGGCGCCTTGGGCTTGCCGGTCGTGCCCGAGGTGAACGCGATCAGCGCGATGTCGTCGGCCGCGGTCGGACAGGCCGTGAAGCGGCCCGGCTTGCGTGCCGCACGCGCCTCCAGGCTGGCCGCATCGCCGGGCGCGTGGAAGGCGATGACGCCGGCCGGCAGCTCCTGCACACCCGGGGCCTTGTGCAGCTCGTCGAGCAGCCTGGCCTCGCACAGCGCCAGGGCCGGCCGCGACTTGGCGATGATCTCGCCGAGCTCGCGCGCACGCAGCAGCGGCATGGTGGCCACGGCCACCAGGCCGGCCTTGACGACGGCCAGCCAGGCCAGTGCCAGCGCGATGGAGTTGCCGCCGCGCAGCAGCACGCGGTTGCCCGGCACCAGACCCAGGTCCTCGGTCAGCACCTGCGCGATGCGGTCGACCTCGGTCCTGGCCTCGCGGTAGCTCAGCGTGCGCTGCGCCGAGCGCAGCAGCGGCCGGTCGGTCCAGGGGCGGTGCGCGGCCTGGTCGAGCAGCTGCTCGACGAGGTTGAGCTGGTCGGGCAGCTGCAGCTCGGGCAGCTCGTAGCGCAGCTGCGGCCATTGCGCGGGCGCGGGCAGGCGCTCGTGCACGAAGCGGTCGGTCTGCGCTGAGATGCCCCGGAACACGGTCTGCGCCATGGTTCACCCCTGCAGGACGGACTTGCCGATGATGAGCTGCTGCACCTCGGTCGCGCCTTCGTAGATGCGCAGCGCGCGGATGTCGCGGTACAGGCTTTCCACGCGCTGGCCGACCTGCACGCCCAACCCGCCGTGCAGCTGCAGCGCCATGTCGATCACGCGCTGGGCGTTCTCGGTCGCGCACATCTTGGCCATGGCCGCGGCCGCCGTGTAGGCCCGCGCGGCCTGCGGTGTCGCCGTGCCCTGCACATCGCGCATCCAGGCCGCGCGATAGGTCAGCTGCGCGGCCGATTCCACGAGCGCCGCCATCTCGCCCAGCCGCGCCTGTGTGAGCTGCAGGTCGGCCAGGGTCTTGCCGAACATGCGGCGCTGGCGCGCGTGCCGCACGGCCTCGGCCAGCGCGCGGCGCGCGAAGCCCAGCGCCGCGGCCGCGACCGACGCGCGGAAGATGTCCAGCGTGCGCATCGCCAGCTTGAAGCCGCCGTCCAGCGCGCCGAGCTGCGCCGCGGCCGGCAGCAGGCAGGCCTCGAAGCGCAGCGTAGCCAGCGGGTGCGGCGCCATGACCTGGATCGCCGCGCTGGCGTCCAGCCCCGGCGTGGGCGCATCGACCACGAAGGCCGTGATGCCGCGCGCGCCGGCGTCCGGCGTCGTGCGCGCGAACACGCAGTAGAAGTCGGCGATGCCGCCGTTGCTGATCCAGGTCTTGCTGCCGTCCAGCCGCCAGCCCGAACCCTCGCGCAGCGCGCGCGTGGCGATGGCCGCCACGTCGGACCCGGCATCGGCCTCGGACAGCGCGAACGCGGCGATGCGCTCGCCGCGCGCGACCGCGGGCAGGTAGTGCGCGCGCTGCGCCTCGCTGCCTGCCAGCGTGATGGCGCCGCTGCCCAGGCCCTGCATCGCGAACGCGAAATCGGCCAGCGGCGAATGGAAGGCCAGCGTCTCGCGCAGCACCACGAGCGCGCGCGCGTCGAGCTGTTCGAGCGCACCACCGAACGCGGCCGGCACGCAGTAGCGCAGAAAGCCCGCACTGCCCAGCCGCGCCACCCAGTCGCGGCAGGCCGCGCGGTCGTCGCGCTCGTCGACCTGCTGCGCGGCCACCCAGGGCAACAGCGCCTGGGCCAGACTGCGGTGCGCCGCGTCGAACAGCGGCTGCGCCAGGTGCTCGGTCGCGGGCTGCATGCTCAGTCGCCCTCGAACACGGGCTTGCGCTTGGCCGCGAAGGCCTCGTAGGCGCGGCGGAAATCGTGCGTCTGCATGCAGATGGCCTGGGCCTGGGCCTCGGCCTCGATCGCCTGGTCGATGCCCATGGACCACTCCTGCGCGAGCATGGTCTTGGTCATGCCGTGCGCGAAGCTGGGGCCCTCGGCCAGTTCGCGCGCCATGGCCTGGGCCTGGACCAGCAGCGCATCGGGCGCATGCAGCGCGTTGAAGAAGCCCCAGGCCAGGCCTTCGGCCGCCGTCATCGCGCGGCCCGTGAACAGCAGCTCGGACGCGCGGCCCTGGCCGATCACGCGCGGCAGCAGTGCGCAGGCGCCCATGTCGGCGCCGGCCAGGCCCACGCGCGTGAACAGAAAGGCCGTGCGCGTGGCCTCGGTGCCATAGCGCAGGTCGCAGGCCAGCGCCAGCATGGCGCCGGCGCCCGCGCAGACGCCGTCGATCGCGCCGACCACGGGCTGCGGGCAGGCGCGCAGGGTCTTGACCAGCTCGCCCGTCATGCGCGTGAACGCGAGCAGCTCGGGCATGGTCATGCGGGTCAGCGGGCCGATGATCTCGTGCACGTCGCCGCCCGAGCAGAAGTTGCCGCCCGCACCCGCGAGCACGATGGCACGCACGTCGGTGGCGAAGCGCAGCGCCTGGAACAGGTCGCGCAGCTCCGCGTAGGAGTCGAAGGTCAGCGGGTTCTTGCGCTCGGGCCGGTTCAGCGTGACCGTGCCCACGCCGCCGGAGAACTGCCAATCGAAGTGCCGGCCCTCGTAGCCGGCCTGGGGCCGGAACTGCGCGCGCATGGGGTTGCCCACGCCGATGTAGTGCTTCATGCGGTCTCCAGGAAGTTGTGCTGCGTGTGCTGCTTGACCTTGCCCAGCAGCCGGTGCAGCGTGGCGATGTCGCGCACACCGAGGCCCGCGAAGGCCTCGACGATCCACTGCTCGTGCTGCTGCGCCATGGTGCGGAACTGGGCGCGCCCGCGCGCGGTCAGGCGCACGCGGTAGGCGCGGCGGTCGCCCTCCACGTCCACGCGCTCGACCAGGCCCTCGGCCACGAGCTGGTCGGTGATGCCGGTCACGTTGCCGCCCGTCACCATGAGGCGGGCCGACAGCTCGCGCATCTTGAGCCCCTGGGGCACGCGCTCGAGCTGGGCCATCAGGTCAAAGCGCGGCAAGGTGGTCGCGAACTGCGTGCGCAGCCGCGCGCGGATCTGGCGCTCGACCTGCTGCGTGCAGGTCAGCATGCGCAGCCACAGCCGCAGTTCGTCGGGGTGTTCGCTGTGGGCGCGGGCTTCGAGATCCATGTCAATGCGGCTCTTCGTGGGAGGTGGCGCGCTGGCGCGCCAGTTCGCGCAGCAGCTGGTCGCGTCCGGCGCGGTAGGGCCGCGGCCAGTCGGTCTGCTGCGCGGCCAGCAGGCGTGCCGCTTCGTGCAGCGTCCAGGCCGGATCGGCCAGGTGCGCACGCGCCACGGCGCACAGGTCGGCGCGGCCGGCCGCGATGATGCCGTTGGCCTGGTCGCCTTCGGTGATGGCGCCGACCGCGATGGTGCGCACGCCCGCCTCGTGGCGGATGCGGTCGGAAAACGGGGTCTGGTACATGCGGCCGTAGACGGGTTTGGCGGCGCGCGTGGTCTGGCCCGAGGACACGTCGATGACGTCGCAGCCCGCGTCCTTGAACGCGCGTGCCACCCGCACCGCGTCGTCCGCCGTGTGGCCGCCCGGCGCCCAGTCGTGCGCCGAGATGCGCACGCTCATGGGGCGTTCGGCCGGCCACACGGCACGCATGGCGGCGAACACCTCGAGCGGATAGCGCAGCCGGTTCTCCAGCGTGCCGCCGTAGGCGTCGGTGCGCAGGTTGGTCAGCGGCGTGATGAAGGCCGACAGCAGGTAGCCGTGCGCGCAGTGCAGCTCCAGCCAGTCGAAGCCGGCCGCGGCGGCGCGCCGCGTGGCGTCCACGAAGGCCTCGCGCACGCGGTCCATGTCGGCGCGCGTCATCGCCTGCGGCAGCTGGTTGTGCTCGCCATAGGCCAGCGCGCTGGCGGCCAGCAGCGGCCAGTTGCCCGCGGGCAGCGGTTCATCGACGGCATCCCATCCGCGCTG
>DATKFT010000403.1:0-12583 GCA_035544335.1 Pseudorhodoferax sp. | reverse complement strand
CGACAGCGGCGCGATCTTCGCCGGCGCACTGCTGGGCACGTCCAGCACCACGGCCTATGTCGAGAGCGCCTCGGGCGTGCAGGCCGGCGGCCGCACCGGCCTCACGGCGCTGACCGTGGCCGTGCTGTTCCTGGCCTGCCTGTTCATCGCACCGCTGGCCGGCGTGGTGCCGGCCTACGCCACGGCGCCGGCGCTGTTCTTCGTCGCCTGCCTGATGCTGCGCGACCTGGCCGAGCTGGACTGGGACGACACCACCGAGGTGATTCCCGCCGCCGTGACGGCGCTGACCATGCCCTTCACCTACTCGATCGCCAACGGCCTGGCCTTCGGCTTCATCACCTATGCTGCGCTCAAGCTGTTCACGGGCCGCGTGCGCGAGGCGCACTGGATGGTCTGGGTCATCGGCGCCATCTTCCTGTTCAAGTTCATCTACCTCGGGGGGCACTGATGGCCCACCGTGCCTCTCCGTGCGCGGCCTGCGCCGTCGCCTTCAGCACCGTTCACGCCTTCGCAGGCCACAGGGAGTCCTGACATGCATGCCTACCGTGCGCGCCTGCTGCGCTTTTCGCCAACCGGTGCGCCGCTGTTCGACGAAGACGGCCTGCTGGTCACGCAGGCCGGCCCCGACGGCGTGCGCCGCGTGCGCGATGCGGGGCCCTACCGCGAGGTGGCCGCGCGCCATCCCGAGGTGGCGGTCACGGCCTGGCCGGGGCGCATCCTCGCACCGGGCTTCATCGACATGCATGTGCACTATCCGCAGACCGACATCATCGGTGCGCCCGCGGAAGGCCTGCTGCCCTGGCTGGAGCACTACACCTTCCCGGCCGAGGCGCGCTTTGCCGATCCGGCCCATGCGGCCGAGGTCGCGACCTTCTTCTTCGACGAGCTGCGGCGCAACGGCGTGACCACGGCGCTGACCTTCTGTACCTCGCACCCGGCCTCGGTCGACGCCTTCTTCGGCGAGGCGCGCCGGCGCGGCCTGCGCATGATGGGTGGCAAGGTCCTGCAGGACCGGCATTCGCCCGATGGGGTGCGCGACACGACCGAGCAAAGCCTCATCGACACCGAGGCGCTGATCCGCCAGTGGCACGGCCTGGACCGGCTCGGCTACGCCATCACGCCGCGCTTCGCGCCGACCAGCACCGAGGCGCAGCTGCGCGGCGCCGGCCTGCTGGCCACCCAGTACCCGGATACCTGGATCCACTCCCATGTGGCCGAGAACCGGGACGAGGTGCGCTGGGTGCGCGAGCTGTTTCCCAAGGCGCGCTCCTACCTGGACGTCTACCACGGCTTCGGCCTCATGCGCGAGCGCGCCGTCTATGCGCACTGCATCTACCTGGACGACGCCGACCGTGCGCTCATGCACGAGACGCGCACGGCGGCGGCCGTCAGCCCGACCAGCAACCTGTTCCTGGGCAGCGGCTTCTTCGACTTCGCCGGCGCCGAGCGCATTGGCATGCGCCATGGCCTGGCCAGCGACGTGGGCGGGGGCACCAGCTTCAGCCCCTTCCACACCATGCTGGCAGCCTATGGCGTGGGCCGCGAGGGCCTGAGCAAGCCGGGCCTGAGCCTGGCGCCCTCGCGCCTGTGGTGGCAGCACACGGGCGGAGCCGCGCGCGCGCTGGGGCTGGAGGGCGTGGTCGGCACGCTGCAGGTCGGGACCGAGGCCGATTTCCTCGTGCTGGACCCCGCCGCGACGCCCCTGCTGGCGCGCAAGACGGCAAAGGCCGAGACGCTGGAAGAGCTGCTGTTCGCGCTGATCGTGCTGGGCGACGACCGGCTCGTGGCCAAGGTGGTCACGGCAGGCAAGGCGGTGGGCGAGGCGCCTGCCTCGCAACCCGGACCGCTGACCGCGCACTGAAGGGCGGCGGTGTCCATGCACGCAGCACAGCGCGCCATGCACACCGGCCGGGGCCCGCGCCGGCGCGGCGCCTGGCGCTCAGGCCAGCGCCATCGAGATGTCGTTGCTCGGGATCTTGCGGTCGAAGGTCAGTGCCGACTCCAGGCGCTGCAGATGCTGGTCCATGAGCTGCACGGCGCGCTCTTCGTCGCGCTCGGAGATGGCGTTGAGCAAGGCCTCGTGCTCGTCCTCGGCGAACTCGGGACCGGTGTCCTTCTGGTACATCAGCGTGATCAGCGAGCAGCGCGAGAGCAGCTCCACCATCATCTGCACGAGCACCTCGTTGTCCAGCAGGCGCGCCATCTGCAGGTGGAAGTCCCCGGCCAGCTCGATGCGCTGCGCCGCGTCCTTGCTCTCCCGCAGCACAGCCTTCTGGCGCGCCAGGTGTTCGCGCAGCGTCTTGATGCGCGACGGCGTGGCCTCGCGCACGAAGGCCCGCGTCATCTCGGCCTCCAGCATGCGCCGCACCGCGAACACCTGCCTGGCCTCGTTGACCGAGGGCGCGGCCACGAAGGCGCCCCGGGCCGGCTCGAGACGGATCAGCCGGTTCTGCGACAGCTGGAACAGCGCCTGGCGCACCAGGGTGCGGGACACCCCGAAATGGTCGGCCAGCTTCTGTTCGGCAAGCTTGGTGCCTGGATGCAGCCGGTGTTCGACGATGGCTTTCGTCAGCGCGTCGACGATGGTTGTGGTGTTGGTGCCGGTGTTGTCCATGCACCCATCATAGCTGCATTCGCATTCGTATACACGAATGTTTCAGTTGTAAGTAAAGGATTCTGCAGTCTCAGTGCTGGCCTTCGCTCAGCGTGTCGAGCTGAAAGCGCCCGCTTTCGTCCCACAACCAGGTGTCCACATAGCGCACCCGGCCCATGCGGGCGGGCTCGGGGAACGGGGCTGCGGCGCGCACGGTGCGCTCGATCTCGCGTACCACCTCGGGCGCGTGGCTGGGCGCGCGCATCCAGTGCAGGCGCTGCACCTGGCCACGCCGGTCCAGCTCGACCTCCAGCACGCCGATTGCGTAGAGGTTGGCGGGCAGCTTGCCCACATAAATACGTTCCGCGTTGGCCGCGTACAGGTGCGTGGCGGCATCGCGGCGGTAGTCCCGCGGCGTGCCGGCCGCAGAGACGCGCGGCGCCTCGGGCCGGCCCTGCGGACCCGGGGCGCTGCCCGGCGTCGGACGGCTGCCCGTGTCGGGCGCACCGGGCCGGGCCGTGGACGGCGCTTGCGGCGCCGGCGGCGTGGACAAAGGCGCGCAGCCGATCAAGAGGGCGGCAGAACCGCCGGCGAGTGCGCTCGTCCACAAACGGCGCTGGAAAGTGGACAAGGGCATGTCGGCAAACCGGGCTGAGAGACAACCGGCGAGTCTACCGAACAGGCAGATCCGCCTTGCCGCGGGCATGGCCCGCAACCGCGGCGCGCTTGCGCGCATTTTTTTCTGGAATGACAAGAACCATGCATGAACGTTCCTGCCTACAATCGCCGCCGGTCGCAGCGGCGCGGTCTCCGTTTTCCGGATACCTCAGCGCGGCCTTCTGCCTGCTCAGAGCGCCCGCAGTGGTGAGAGGCTTTCCCAACCGTGCGATCGTGCACGCCGAGGTTTGACCGATGGAAAGCTACTACCTGGATTGGGCCAATCTGCTGCTGCGTTGGCTGCATGTCATCACCGCGATCGCCTGGATCGGCGCATCGTTCTACTTCGTGATGCTGGACAGCAGCCTCGAAAAACCCAAGGACCAGGAATCTCTGGACAAGGGCGTGGGCGGCGAGCAATGGGCCGTGCATGGCGGCGGCTTCTACAACGCCCAGAAGTACACCGTCTCGCCCAAGAAGCTGCCCGACCATCTGCACTGGTCGTACTGGGAGAGCTACTCGACCTGGCTCAGCGGCTTCGCGCTGTTCTCGGTCTCCTACCTCTGGAACGCCAGCACCTACCTGATCGACAAGTCCAAGATGGACTGGTCGCCGGGCGCCGCGATCGGCGTGGCGCTGGCCTTCTTCGTCGTGTTCTGGATGGTCTACGACGCCATCTGCCAGCTGTTCGGCAGGCGCAAGAACGGCGACGCCATCGTCGGCTTCCTGCTGTTCGTGTTCATCTGCTTCGCGTCCTGGCTGGCCTGCCACTGGTTCGCGGGCCGCGCCGCCTTCCTGCTGGTCGGCGCCATGCTGGCCACCACGATGAGCGCCAACGTGTTCTTCTGGATCATCCCGGGCCAGCGCAAGAACGTGGCAG
This sequence comes from Pseudorhodoferax sp., assembly GCA_035544335.1. Taxonomy (GTDB): domain Bacteria; phylum Pseudomonadota; class Gammaproteobacteria; order Burkholderiales; family Burkholderiaceae_C; genus Pseudorhodoferax. The sequence goes on along the minus strand of DATKFT010000403.1, from coordinate 8,453 downwards.
CGCTGCGTGCGGGCCAGCCGGTCGACCCGGTGCACGGCATCCGTGGCAAGCAGCGCAGCGTGCACAACACCTACTTCACGCTGCCCGTGCTGTTCGCGATGCTGAGCGGCCACTACAGCTTCACCTACACGCATCCGCAGAACTGGCTCGTGCTCGTGGCCATCATGCTGGGCGGCGCGCTGATCCGTCAGTTCTTCGTCGTGCGCCACCACTGGAAGCTGGGCCGGGCCGCGCATCCGCTGCCGTATGCGCTGGTCGGCGTGGCGGTGCTGGCCGGCGTCATCGTCTGGCTCAAGCCGGCGCCCGCAGCGCCCGTCGCGGCAGGACCTGCCGCCGCGCCCGTGGCCTTCGGCGAGGTGCAGCCGCTGCTTGCACAGCACTGCTTTGCCTGCCATGGCGCGCAGGTGCAGATGAAGAACGTGCGCGTGGACAGCGCCGAGCAGGTGGCGCTGCATGCCCAGGCGATCTACCAGCAGGTGGTGCTGACCAAGATCATGCCCATGGGCAATGCCACGGGCATGACCGAGGCCGACCGCGCCCTGATCGGCCGCTGGTTCAAGGAAGGCGCGCCGACGCGCTGATCCCGCGCCGCGGCGCGGCAGGCGTCGGCGCACCGCCGAACCAGCGCAGCGCCAGCGCGACGGCCACGAGCAGGTAGCCCAGCGCGCCCAGCACCCACATGAGCAGGCCGGCCAGCTGCTGGTCCTGCAGCGGCTCCAGGCCCCAGGCACGCGCGCCGGCCGCCTGCAGCGGGTACAGCGGCTGGCCTGCGAAGGTCAGCAGCGCACCCAGCAGGCCGGTGTGGGCCATGGTGGCCAGCAGCGCGAGCAGCGCCGCGCCGCGCCAGCGCAGCGGCGCCAGCAGCACGGCGCGCCAGAACCACCAGGCCGAACCCAGCAGCAGCGCGAGCGCCAGCACATGCAGGCCGGCGTGCTGCAGCACGGCTGCGTACAGGGCCGGCACGTGCCAAAGCCACAGCAGCAGGCCGTGTGCGAGCGCAGCGGGCCCGGGCCGCGGCATGTGGGCGCGCGGTGGTGCGCCCCAGGCCAGCAGTGCCATGCCGGCCAGCAGCGCCATGAGCTGCGCCATGTGCGCCCAGGCCAGCGTGGCGGCCAGCCGGCACAGCGGCGAGACCAGTGCCAGGGCCAGCAGGCCCCAGCCCCAGAGCGGTGCGGGACGGCGCCGGTGCACGAGCAGCCAGGCCAGCAGGCCCAGCAAGGGCACCAGCGTGGCCGGTGCGAGGCTGAAGGCCAGCCACCAGTCCTGCGGCAAGGCCGGGCGGCTGCCGGCCAGGCACAGCGCGATCAGATCTTCGAACATGTCGCATCCTCCAAGGCAAGGCCGGCCAGCTCCTGGCCCGCGCAGGGCGGCAGCACCAGCAGCGGCCAGCCGGTCCACACCGTGGCCGCGAACGCCACACCGGTCAGCACGCGGGCCAGCCGGGGCTGCAGCCCCGCTGCGGGCCAGCGGCCGAACCAGCGCCACAGCGCGGCCAGCGCCAGCAGGTGGGCGAGCCAGACCAGGGCCAGCACGCCCGTGAGCAGGTTGGCGCCGGCCAGCCGGCGCGCATGCCAGCCGGCTTCGCATCCCAGTGACAGCGCGGCATACAGCAGCACGAAGCTGCTGGCCCACACGAGCAGGCCGGCCGTGGCGCCGAGCAGCCAGCGGGCGGGCGTGGTGCAGCGGGCTTGCATCTCAACGCCCCCAGGCCGGCACATGCAGGGCCAGCAGCAGCACGGCGCCCGTGAGCGCCGTGTAGTCCCACCACAGCCGCGCGTTGTGCAGCTCGACACAGCGCAGCGCCGAGACATAGCCCGCCCGTCCGCGTGCGAAGGCATAGGCCGCGAACACCGCGCCCAGGGCCGTGTGCACCACGGCGTAGGCCAGGCCGAAGCCCAGCATGGCGCCGTAGGCGTGCTCGCGCGGCGAGGGCATGCCGGGCAGCACGCCGGCCGGCAGCGCCAGCGTGGCGGCCAGCGCAGCGGCCAGCGCGCCCAGCAGGGCCCGCTGCCGGCCGCGCGCGTCGCCGCGGGCATTGGCCCGCACCGCGCAGCGCATGGCGCCGCAGGCCAGTGCCAGCGCTGCCGCGCCGGCCAGCGGCCAGGCCAGGCCGGCCTGCAGCCAGTGCGGTGGCGGCCAGCCCGGCGCGACGGTGGCCAGGTAGGCGAGGCCGAACAGCAGTGACACGAAGAAGCTGCCGTTGGCCACCAGCGTCCAGAGCAGGCCGGCCCGGCCCGGCGCGCGCTCCACCACGTCGTGCACCGGGAGCTGCAGGCCGCGGCCCGCATCCACCGGCGCAGGGTCTTCGCGCAGGCCGATGGACCAGGCCCAGCGCCACAGCAGCGCCAGCGCCAGCAGCGCGGCCGGCGGCGCGAGCCAGTAGGTCTTGGTCAGCAGCGCCATGAACACGCTGCCCACGGCCAGCGCGGCCACCAGCGGCAGCCAGCTCGGGCGCGGCAGGCGCACCACGTGCGTGGGCTCGCCGCTGACCGGGTCGCAGCCCAGGCTGCGCTGTTCGCCGGCACCGGTATCGGCCAGCAGGCCTGCACCGGCTGCCGCCTGCGCGCCGAGGTCGGGCGCGGCCCACAGCGGCTCCTGGCCCTGCACGCGCGGCTGGCTCGCGAAGTTGTAGACCGTGGGCGGCGTGGGCATGGCCCATTCCAGCGTGGACGCGCGCCAGGGGTTCTGCGGTGCCCGGCGGCCCAGGTAGGCGCCCACGACGAGGTCGAGCAGCAACAGGAAGAAGCCGATGGCCATCACGAAGCTGCCCAGCGAGGACACCAGGTTGGGCAGGTCCCAGCCCATGCCCGTGACATAGCTGCCCACGCGCCGCGGCATGCCCAGCAGCCCGGTCAGGTGCATCACGAAGAAGGTGGTGTTGAAGCCCAGGAAGACCAGCCAGAACGCCCAGGCGCCCAGGCGCGGCAGCGTCTGGCGGCCGAACAGGTGCGGGAACCAGTAGTACACGCCCGCGAGGAAGGGGAACAGGAAGCCGCCGACCAGCACGTAGTGCAGGTGCGCGACCACGAAATGCGTGTCGTGCGCCTGCCAGTTGAACGGCACCAGCGCCAGCATCACGCCCGTGAGCCCGCCGCACACGAACACCACGAGGAAGCCCAGCAGCCACAGCATGGGCAGCGTCAGCTTGGGTCGGCCGTACCACAGCGTGGCGATCCAGGCGAACAGCTGCACGGCGGTCGGCACGGCCACCAGCATGCTGGCCGCGGAGAAGAACACCAGCGCCAGGTGCGGGATGCCGACCGTGAACATGTGGTGCACCCAGAGCCCGAAGCTGATGAAGCCCATGGCCACGATGCTGGCCAGCACCCAGGACCGGCCCACCAGCGGCCGCTGCGCGAAGGTCGGCACCAGCGTGGAGACGATGCCCGCGGCGGGCAGGAAGATGATGTAGACCTCGGGGTGGCCGAACAGCCAGAACAGGTGCTGCCACAAGAGCGGGTCGCCGCCGCGCGCGGCATCGAAGAAGGGCCAGCCCGCCGCGCGTTCGAGCTCCAGGATCAGGCTGCCGAGGATCAGCGGCGGGAAGCCCACCAGCATCATGCCGGCCGTGACCAGCATGTACCAGGCGAACAGCGGCATGTCGGCAAGCCGCATGCCCGGCGCGCGCATGGTCAGGATGGTGACGATGATCTCCACGGCCGCGGCGACGGCGGAGATCTCCACGAAGGTGATGCCCAGCAGCCAGACGTCGGCGTTCACGCCCGGCGTGTGCGTGGCGTTGGACAGCGGCGTGTAGAGGAACCAGCCGCCGTCGGGTGCGAGCCCCGCCGCCAGCGCGCCGAGCAGGATGAGGCCGCCCAGCAGATAGCACCAGTAGCCGAACGCGCCCAGGCGCGGGTAGGCCAGGTCGCGCGCGCCCAGCATCTTGGGCAACAGGTAGATCGCGAAGCCCTCGATCAGCGGGATCGCGAACAGGAACATCATGATGGTGCCGTGCATCGTGAAGATCTGCGCGTACAGCGCGTCGTCCAGGAAGGCCGACTGCGGTGTCGCGAGCTGCGCACGGATCAGCATCGCCAGCATGCCGCCGACGAAGAAGAACGCGAGGGCCGTGGCGATGAAGCGCCGGCCCACGATGTTGTGGTTCACGGCCGACAGCGCGCGCCAGCCCGACGGGCTGTGCCAGATGTGCAGCAGCCGGCGGTGCAGGGCCAGGGGCGAGCTCACGGGCGTGCCCTCGGCTTCGCCTGGGGTGCGCGCTTGCTCGGGGCGGCTCGGCGTGGCGCTCATGGCAGCTCTCCTGCCAGATGGCGGGCCAGCGCGTCGGGCGCGTGGGCGTGGACCTCGATCGGCATGCGCGCGTGGCCGGTGCCGCAGTACTCGGCGCACAGGCCGCGGTAGATGCCGGGCGCATCGGCCTGCAGCCGGACCACGTTGGTGCGGCCCGGGATCGCATCGATCTTGCCCGCCAGCCGCGGCACCCAGAAGCTGTGGATCACGTCGGCCGTGCGCACACGCACATCGACGGGCTGGCCCGCCGGGATGTCGAGCCGGTTCGGCCTGGCCCCTGCCATCGGGTGCGTGGGGTAGCGCACCTCCCATTGCCATTGGCGTGCCGTCACCTCCACCGTGAACACGGGCGCGCTGCCCGGCAGCGGCAGCAGCGCATGGCCGGTGCGCAGCCCCCACAGCAGCAACGCGGCGATCACGAGCCCCGGCAGCACCAGCCCGCCACCGACCAGCCAGGCCCGCTCGGCGCGCGGCGCCGCGGCACCGGCGCGCCGGCGCCGCAGGACGGCCGCCAGGCCCAGCGCCGTCATGCCCAGCGTCAGTGCCATGCCGCCCCAGAACATCCACCACCACAGCTGCGCGATGGGCGCGGCGCCGGGTCCGGCGGGCGACAGCGTGGACAGCGGACCTGCGACGCTGCACGCGGCCAGCAGCATGGGCGCGACGATGGCGCACAGGCGCACGGCGTGCGCACCGGCATGGCGCGGCCCGGGCCGGCCCCTACAGTGGGACGCAGCATGAAGCACTACGCCGACCCCCTCCCGCAAGGCACGACCACGCGCGTGCACTTCTTCGGCCACCCCGCGCACGCGATGCTGGTGCCGTTTCCGATCGCCTTCCTCGTCTCCGTGTTCGCCAGCGACCTTGCGTGGTGGTACTGGGACGATCCGTTCTGGGCCCGCATGTCGCTGTGGCTGGCCGGCGGTGGCGCGCTGAGCGGCATCGCCGCCGGCGTCGTCGGCACGCTGGAGCTGCTGGCCGTGCGCGACATCCGCCGCCGCGCCGCGGCCTGGAGCCATTTCGTCGTGGCGGTCATGCTGCTGTCCGTGGGCATGGCCAACTGGGGACTGCGGCTCGGCGATGCCGAGGCGGCCATCGTGCCGATGGGCCTGTACCTGTCCGGCCTCGGCGTGCTGCTGGTCGGTGTGGCCGGCTGGCTGGGCGGTACCTTGGTGTTCGAGCATCAGGTCGGGGTTCTCAACGAGGACGAGGAAGACTGAAGCGGGCGCGCCGGCGGCCTGTGCGCGCACGCCTTCGCAGGGCCGCGCACAGCCCGGGCACCGATCCGCGCCAGACAGCCGCGGGCCGTGCCAGGCCGCCTCATGGCATGGCCCACTGCGGCTGCTGCAGCACCAGCCACAGCACACTCAGCATCAGTGCGAGCGGCAGCGCGGCCGTGGCGAGCAGCACGCCCGGCGGCCAGCCGCGCGGCCGCTCGTGCAGCACCAGCATGAGCTTGCCGCAGCCCGCGTGGAACAGCACCATGGCGGCCACCAGCGTGAGCTTGGCGAAGAACCAGGGCGCGTAGGCCTGCACGAGATGGATCAGCGCCGTGCCCGAAACCACGGCCAGCACGGCCGCCGGCGAGGCCAGCGCGATGTAGACGAAGCGCGTGGCCGCCCGCACGCGGCGCCGCGCGACCCGGCCCTGGGCGTGCGGCACCAGCGCCAGCAATGCGGGCAAGGCCAGCAGGCAGGCACACCAGGCCAGCAGCGCCGTCAGGTGCACGAACTTGATCCAGGGCATCCATGTGGCGAGCAGTTGCATGCGGGCGTCAGGGGCTTTTGGGGCGTCAAGCAGGTCAGGGTCTGGGGCTGCCTTGCGGCGCCGGCAGCGACCAGGCGATCACGCTGTCGCCCAGCTTGGTGTCCATGCGGTCGTGGCCGCCGACCGCGGCGACCACGTACTGGCGCCCGCCGATCTCGTAGCTGATGGGGCTGGCCTGCGCGCCTGCGGGCAGCCGCACCTCCCAGACCAGCGCGCCGGTCTCGGTGTCGAAGCCGCGCATGAAGCGGTCCAGCGCCGCGCCGATGAAGGTCATGCCGCCCGCGGTGGTGACCGAGCCGCTGTTGTTGGGCGTGCCCATCTGCAGCTTGATGCGCGAGGGGATGCCCAGTGGCCCGTGGTCGTAACCGGTGCCGAGCGGGCGGCGCCAGATCACCTCCTGCGTGCGCAGGTCCGTGCCCGAGATGTAGCCCCAGGGCGGCGCGATGCAGGGCGTCTTGAGCACCGACATCCAGGGCTCCTTCTTGGCGCCGTAGGCCGAGCCGCGCTGCGGCATGTACTCGGGCGCCTCGCTCTCGCCGCGGAACACCGAGCGCACGCCCTTGGCGTCCATCTGCTCGCGCGTGTACAGCTGCTCGGTGTAGGGCAGGCGGTTGCTGTTCATGACCATGATGCCGCGTTGCACGTCGATGGCGATGCCGCCCCAGTTGATGCCGCCGTGGTTGCCGGCATAGGCCAGCGAGCCCTGCAAGGTGGGCGGCGTGTAGTGCCCCTCGTAGCGCAGCTGCTTGAACTCGATGCGGCACAGCAGCTGGTCGAACGGCGTGATGCCCCAGGCATGGCGCTCCTGCAGCCGCTCCATCTCCTTGCCCGGCGGGCCGACGGTGTTGGGCATGCCGGGCGACAGCGGCTGCGTGGGCGCGATCGGCTCGTCGGTGTCGGTGCTCTGCGGCACGGGCGTCTGCACCACGGGCATCAGCGGCTCGCCGTTCGCGCGGTCCAGCACATAGACCTGGCCGTTCTTGGACGCCTGCACGACGGCCGGGCGCGGGCCCTGCGGCGTGGGCCAGTCCACGAGGTTGGGCTGCGGGCTCAGGTCGAAGTCCCACAGGTCGTGGTTGACGGTGCGAAAGTGCCAGCGCCGCTCGCCCGTGACCGCGTCCAGCGCCACCAGCGCGGCCGTGAACTCGTCTTCGAGTTCCGTGCGGTCACGGCCGTAGAAGTCGCTGGAGGGATTGCCCGTGGGCAGGTAGACCAGGCCCAGCTCGTCGTCGCCCGAGATCAGCGACCACACGTTGGGCGTGCTGCGCGTGTAGGTCTCGCCCGGCGGCGGCGGCGTGTGCACGCCGGGCCGGCCCAGGTCCCAGGCCCAGCGCTGTGCGCCGGTCACGGCGTCGTAGGCGCGTACCACGCCCGAGGGCGCGTCGCGCTCCTCGCCGTCGGCCACCTGGCCAGTGCCGATGATGGCCACGCCGCGCATGACGAGCGGCGGCGAGGTCGGCGCCACGTAGCCCGGGAAGGTGTTGCCCGTGCCCTCGTTGAGATCGACATAGCCCTGCTGGCCGAAGCCCGTGCAGAGCTGGCCGCTCTGGGCATCGACCGCGCCCATGCGCCCGTCGACCACCGGGATGAACACGCGCGTGCGGCACTCGGCCACGGGCTCGGGCGCGCGGAAGTAGGCCACGCCGCGGCACACGCTGGCGGCGATGTTGGCCATCGCCTGGCGGTCGGCCTGCGGGTCGAAGCGCCATTTCTCGGTGCCCGTGGCCGCGTCCAGCGCGATCACGATCTGGCTGGGCGTGCACAGGTACAGCGTGCCGTCGACGAGGACGGGGGTGCTCTGGAACGCATAGGCGTAGTCGGCATCGGCGGGCTTGGTGTCGCCGGTGCGAAAGTGCCAGGCCTCCACGAGGTCCTTGGCGTTGGCCGGCGTGATCTGCGCGGCCGGGCTGAAGCGGTTGGCCAGGTTGGAGCCACCGTACGCGGTCCAGCTGCCCGCGTCGTGGCTGGCCGCCACATTGCCGTCCGGGGAGATGGCCGTGCCACGGCTGAAGGCTTCGGCCGGCCGCGCGCTGGCCAGGCCGGCGGGCGCCAGTTCGATGCTGGCCGGAAACAGCAGTGGCAGCAGCACAGCCAGGCCAGCGGCCAGCGGCAGCAGGCCCGTGGAGACGAAGAAGTTGGTCTTGCCGATCCCCGTGAGCTGGCGCCGCGCGGCCGGCCAGCAGGCGCACAGCACGAGGCCGCCCACGGCCAGCCAGGCCAGCCTGGGCACCAGCGCCCAGCCGTCCAGGCCCACCTCCCAGATCGACCACGCGAGGGTGCCGGCCAGCGCTGCGCCGAACACCGCGATGCCGGCCGGGTGCCCGCCGGACAGCAGTGCCGCGCTGGCCAGCAAGGCCAGGCCCATGAGCGCGTAGTACCAGGAGCCGCCCAGCAGCGCCAGCCGGCCGCCGAGCAGCAGCAGGGCCAGGCCCGCG
>DATKFT010000402.1:0-1913 GCA_035544335.1 Pseudorhodoferax sp. | reverse complement strand
GGCTGGCGGCCGACGACATGGCCGGCGGCGCCATCACCGTGTCCAACGCCGGCATGCACGGCCTGACGGCGATGAGTTCGATCATCGTTCCCGGCCAGGCCATGATCCTCGGCGTGGGCGGTGTGCGCGAGCTGTTCCGCCCCGGTGCCCAGGGCCAGCCGGCATTGCAGCGCGAGATCGTGCTGACGCTGTCGCTCGACCACCGGGTGCTCGATGGCGTCGCCGGCGCGGCGCTTCTGAACGCGATGGTCGAAGGGCTGACGCATCCGACGCGGCTGTTGTTCGACTAGACACTGAAGGAACCACGATGGACTTTCGACTTTCCGACGAACAGAGGCTGATGATCGAGGCGGCGCGCAAGGTGGGTGACCACTTCGGTCTGGAGTACTGGCGCAAGCAGGACGCCGCCAAGGCCTTCCCCAAGGAGTTCTGGCTGGCCGTTTGCGACGCCGGCCTGTGCGGCGCCGCGCTGCCCACCGCCGTGGGGGGCGCCGGGCTGGGCATGTTCGAGCTGGCGCTGGTGGTGGAGACGCTGGCGTCGTGCGGCGGCGGCGCCACCGTGGGCCAGCTGTTCATGATCAATCCGATCTTCGGCGGTGTGGCGTTGTCGAAGTTCGGCAGCGACGCGATGAAGGCCGAACTGCTGCCGAAGATCGTCTCGGGCGAGATCAACTGCTGCATGGCCCTGACCGAGCCCGACGCCGGCACCAACACGCTCGAGCTGCGCAGCTACGCACAAAGCGATGGCGAAGGCTGGCGCCTGAACGGCCGCAAGATCTGGATCACCGGCGTGCCGGACGCCGCCAAGATGCTGGTGGTGGCGCGCACCAAGAAGCTCGACGAGTGCAAGTCGCGCAGCGACGGCCTGTCGATGTTCCTCATCGACGTCGACCGCCAGGGCCTCACCCACACCGCCATCGACAAGGTCGGCACGCGCACGCTGGCGTCGAGCAGCGTGTTCTTCGACGACGTTCGCGTCCGACCGGACGAGCTGGTGGGCACGCTGCACCGCGGCTGGCACGAGCTGCTGGACGTGCTGAACACCGAGCGCATCGTCACTACCGCGGCGCTGGCCGGCACCGGCGAGCTGGCGATCAAGCTGGCGGTGAAGTACGGCAACGAGCGCAAGGTCTTCAGCGGCAAGCCCGTCAGCAGCTACCAGGGGCTGCAGTTCCCGCTGGCGCAATGCCATGTGGAAGTGGAAGCGGCGCGGCTGCTCAACTACAAGGCCGCCGTCAACTGCGACATGGGACTGCCCTACGGCAGCGAGGCCAACGCGGCCAAGTTGCTGGCCGCGCAGGCCGTGGCCCGCGCCACCGAACGTGCGATGCAAACCATGGGCGGCATGGGCTACGCCACCGAATTCCATGTCGAGCGGCTGTGGCGCGATGCGCGCCTGTTCCGCTTCGCGCCGGTGTCCGAAGAGATGATCCTCAACTACGTCGCCAACCACGACCTGGGCATGCCGCGCTCTTACTGATCGCGGGAGCGCGCCGATAACCGAGGAGGTCTGCATGGTCAACCTGAGTGCCGCCATCCTGCGCTGGGCGTGCGCCGAGCCCGCGCGGCCCGCCCTGCTGTACCGCGACCAGCGCCTGGGCTATGGCGAGCTTGCGCAACGCCTGGCCGCCACCGCCGGCAGCCTGCGCGCGCGCGGCATCGGCGAAGGCGACATCGTCGCGCTGCTCATGAAGAACAGCGCGGCCTTCATCGAGCTGGCACTGGCCGTGAGCCACCTCGGCGCCGTGCTGCTGCCCATCAACTACCGGCTGGGTAGCGACGAAGTGGCCTACATCGTTGGCCACGCAGGCGTGAAGCTGCTGCTGGTGGACGAAGAACTGCGCACGCTGGCGGGTGGCTTCGGCAACGTGGTGGTGCTCGACGAGGCGGCACAATCCGACAGCCGCCGCATC
>DATKFT010000401.1:0-6140 GCA_035544335.1 Pseudorhodoferax sp. | reverse complement strand
AGCGCGACACGAACTGCGGCGCATCTTCGGAATGGGTCAGATTGAGGCCGCCCTTGCCCGCGAGCAGGAACTTGCGCCCGGCCGAGGGCATCGCATCGTAGAGATCGACCTGCAGCCCTGCGCCGGCCAGGCGCTCGGCCGCCATCAAGCCCGCGGGACCTGCGCCGACCACGGCGACTTGCAGCGTCTGCGTCATGGTGCGGCCCCCCTGCGCGCCGTTCGCGCCAAAGGCATTTTTGCTATGGCGGTGATAGCCGTTCCGCACCCGCCCGAATACTTGGTTTCTGTCACAATGCCGCGACTTTAGCCGTACCGTATCACGACATCTGAGGAAGCGAAGGGAACAATCCATGGCCAACGAATTGATCAAGCATGTGTCCGACGCGAGCTTCGAAGCCGATGTGCTGAAGTCCGCCACGCCCGTGCTCGTGGACTACTGGGCCGAATGGTGCGGCCCGTGCAAGATGATCGCGCCGATCCTGGACGACGTCGCCAAGGGCTACGAAGGCAAGCTGCAGATCGCCAAGATGAACGTGGACGAGAACCGCGACATCCCCGCGAAGTTCGGCATCCGCGGCATCCCCACGCTGATGCTGTTCAAGGATGGCGAGCTGTCCGCCACCAAGGTCGGCGCCTTGAGCAAGGCCCAGCTGACCGCCTTCATCGACCAGCAACTCGCCTGAGCGCGACCCGCGCGCCGTCCGGAGCCGGTCCTTTGCGTACCGGCGTCCCGGACCGGCGCGGTTTCCTGTCATAATCTCTCGCAGTTCACCGTTGCCCTCACCAGGGGCCAGCGGTTCGATTCGGTGCCAAGGCGCTTCTAGCCTGTCCCGCACCACCTCCCCCGCGTAAGCCATCACAGAACTCCCTGACGGAGTCATTCCATGCACTTAAACGAACTCAAGGCTCTGCACGTGTCCGAAGTCCTGCGGCAGGCCGAGGAACTGGAGATCGAGAACACGGGCCGCATGCGCAAGCAGGAGCTGATGTTCGCGATCATCAAGAAGCGTGCGCGCGCCGGCGAGCAGGTGTTTGCCGACGGTGTGCTGGAGATCCTGCCCGACGGCTTCGGCTTCCTGCGCAGCCCGGACACGAGCTACACGGCCAGCACCGACGACATCTACATCAGCCCCAGCCAGGTGCGCCGCTTCAACCTGCACACCGGGGACATGATCGAGGGCGAGGTGCGCACGCCCAAGGACGGCGAGCGCTACTTCGCGCTGAACAAGCTGGACAAGGTCAACGGCGGCGGCCCCGAAGAGAACAAGCACAAGGTCATGTTCGAGAACCTGACCCCGCTGTTCCCCAAGGAGCAGATGAAGCTCGAGCGCGAGATCAAGGGCGAGGAGAACATCACCGGCCGGATCATCGACATCATCGCGCCGATCGGCAAAGGCCAGCGCGCGCTGCTGGTCGCGCCGCCCAAGAGCGGCAAGACGGTGATGATGCAGCACATCGCCCACGCCATCGCCGCCAACTACCCCAACAGCTACATGATGGTGCTGCTGGTCGATGAGCGGCCGGAAGAAGTGACGGAAATGCAGCGCTCGGTGAAGGGCGAGGTCATTGCCTCCACGTTCGACGAGCCCGCTGCGCGCCACGTGCATGTGGCCGAAATGGTGATCGAGCGCGCCAAGCGCCTGGTCGAGCTCAAGAAGGACGTGGTCATCCTGCTGGACTCGATCACCCGCCTGGCCCGCGCCTACAACAACGTCGTGCCCTCCTCCGGCAAGGTGCTGACGGGCGGCGTGGACTCCAACGCACTGCAGCGTCCCAAGCGCTTTCTGGGGGCGGCCCGCAATGTGGAGGAAGGCGGCTCGCTGACCATCATCGGCACCGCGCTGGTGGACACCGGCAGCCGCATGGACGAAGTGATCTTCGAAGAGTTCAAGGGCACGGGCAACTGCGAAATCCACCTGGACCGCCGCCTGTACGAAAAGCGCGTGTTCCCCTCGATCCAGCTCAACCGCAGCGGCACGCGCCGCGAGGAGCTGCTGCTGGCGCCCGAAATCCTGCAAAAGAGCCGCATCCTGCGCCAGTTCATGTACAACATGGACGAGATCGAGTCCATGGAGCTCATGCTCAAGAACATGCGTGCCACGAAGACCAACAACGAGTTCTTCGACATGATGCGCCGCGGCGGCTGATGCCCGGCCCTCGCCTGCGGATATGCCATAATCGCAGGCTTTTCGCGGCAAGTATCCTGGCTTTGGATTGCATGAGAGGTTCATGCAAGGCACAGGACGGCTCCCGCAGCTGAAGCAGCTCGAACGGCTGACAAAAGGAATTCCCATGAAAGAAGGCATCCACCCGAACTACCGCGAAGTGGTGTTCCTGGACCTGTCCAACAACTTCAAGTTCGTGACGCGCTCGTGCGTGAACACGAAGGAGATGATCAAGCTGGACGACGGCCGCGAGCTGCCGCTGTACAAGCTGGACACCTCCAGCGAATCGCACCCCTTCTATACCGGCACGCAAAAGTCGGTGGACAACATGGGTGGCCGCGTCGAGCGCTTCCGCAACCGCTTCGGCAAGACCGCTGCCAAGTAAGCAGCTGTTTTTCAGGCAACCCAGCCAAAGGGCAGCCCGGTTGGACCGCGCTGCCCTTTTTGCCGCCTGCGATTGCCCACACCACGCCACGTGAACAACCCCAGTCCCGCCATCGTCGCCCAGAGTTCCGTCCGGCGTCTGCCCCGGCGGGCCCTGCTGCTGCTGTGTGCGGCCTATGTGCTGGCGGGCTTCATCGGCCGCGATCCGCTCAAGAACGCCGATGTGACGGCCTTCGGGACCATGCTGGAACTCGTGGCGGGCACCAGCGCCTGGTGGAACCCGACGCTGATGGGCCAGTCCGATCCTGGCGTGCTGCTGCCACACTGGCTCGGCGCATGGGCCATCGCGCTGGCACCGTCCTGGATGGATCCTGCGTTCGCGGCGCGCATTCCCTTCATGGCCCTGCTCGCTGCGGCGCTCATGGCCACCTGGTACGGCGTGTACTACCTCGCGCGCGCGCCGCGCGCGCAACCGGTCGCCTTCGCGTTCGGAGGCGAGGCCAGGCCCGCCGACTACGCACGTGCACTCGCCGATGGTGGGCTGCTGGCGCTTTTGGCCTGCCTGGGCCTGGCCCAGCTCTCGCACGAGACCACCCCTGCGCTCGTGCAGCTCGGCTGTGCGGCGCTGACCTTCTTCGGCCTGGCCGCCCTGCCTTACCGCACCAGCCCGGCACTGGCCGCGCTGGCGGTCGGGCTGTTCGGGCTGGCCCTGTCCGGCGCACCGACGGTCGCAACGCTGCTGGGCCTGGGCGGCGCGGCCACCTGCCTCATCGAACGCGGCGAGGATGACCCCGCCGCCGACCGGCGCCGCCAGGCACTGTGGGTCCTGCTGCTGACCGCGGCCGTCGCGGCGCTCGCGACGACGTTGGACCTGTGGCACTGGCGCGTCACGCTGCCCGCGGCGCAATGGAGCACCTGGCGCAGCCTGGGCCGGCTGCTGCTGTGGTTCACCTGGCCCATCTGGCCGCTGGCGCTGTGGACGCTGTGGCGCTGGCGCAACCAGCTGCTGGGCGGCCGGCCCGAGCGGCATTTTGCGATCCCGCTGTGGTTCCTGGCCGTGCTCATGGGCGGCACGTTGCTGGCACCGCCTTCGGACCGCGCGCTGCTGCTGGGCCTGCCTGCGCTGGCCGCACTGGCCGCCTTTGCCCTGCCGACCTTTGGCCGCAGCATGGCAGCGCTCATCGACTGGTTCACGCTGCTGTTCTTCACCAGCTGCGCGATCACGATCTGGGTGATCTGGATCTCGCTGCAGACCGGCGTGCCGCCCAAGCCCGCGGCCAATGTCTTCAAACTGGCGCCGGGCTTCGAGCCGGTGTTCTCGTTGCCGGCCTTCGTGCTGGCGCTGGCGGCCACGGGCATCTGGGTCTGGCTCGTGCGCTGGCGTGTCGGACGCCACCGTGCGGCGATCTGGAAAAGCATGGTGCTGCCGGCCGGTGGCACGGTGCTGTGCTGGTTCCTGCTCATGACACTGGGCATGCCCACGCTGAACTACGCACGCAGCTACGCCCCGCTGGTCCATCTGGTCCAGGCCCAGATGCAAGGCCCCCCAGGCTGCGTGGAGATCTTCGGCTTCACGCGCGCGCAGATCGCGGCCTTCCGCTTCCACGGCGGCATGGACCTGCGCGAGGCCAGTGCCGCGCCGTCCGCCTGTCCCTGGCTGCTCGTCGCGCACTCGGACGCGCTGCCCGCAATGCGCGAAACCATCGGCGAGCAGTCCTGGACGCTGGTCGCGTCCGTGCGCCGTCCGGCCGACAAGGACGAAGACATGCTGCTGTTCCGGCGCTGATGGCGTCGTCGGAACTGTCGTTGATCGGGCGCCACGCCGGCACCGTGCTGGTCGGCCAGCTCGCCGTGATGGCCTTCGGCGTCACGGACACGCTGGTGGCAGGAAGACATTCGGATGCCTCGCTGGCCGCGCTGTCGGTCGGCTCGGCCATGTACGTCAGCGTCTATGTCGGACTGATGGGCGTGCTGCAGGCCTTGCTGCCGGTCTGGGCAGAGTTGCGCGGCGGCGGCCGCTCCGCGGAGATCGGGCCGTCGGTCCGCCAGTCGCTGTACCTCGCGGCCGCCTGCGCGCTGCTGGGCTGCACCGCACTGCTCGCGCCCGCGCCACTGCTGCGCTGGGCCGACGTGCCGCAGGCCATGCGCGCCGAGGTGCAGGACTACCTTGCCGTGCTGGCGCTGGCCTTGCCGCCGGCCCTGCTGTTCCGGATCTACAGCACGCTGAACCAGGCGCTGGCGCGGCCGCTGCTCGTGACCTGGCTGCAGCTGATCGGCCTGCTGATCAAGATCCCGCTGTCGATCTGGTTCACGTTCGGCGGCGCGGGACTGCCAGCCGGCGGCGCCGTGGGCTGCGCCTGGGCCACGCTGGTCGTGAACTACGCCATGCTGGCCGTGGCCTGGTGGACGCTGCGCACGCAGCCCCTGTACGACGACATGGCCATCTGGCGCCGCATCGAGCCGCCGCACTGGGCCCGCCTGGCCGAGTTCCTGCGGCTGGGTGTGCCGGCTGGCCTGGCCGTGCTGGTCGAGGTGACCTCGTTCACGCTGATGGCGCTCTTGATCGCACGACTCGGCACGGTCGCCTCCGCCGGCCACCAGATCGCGGCCAACATGACGGCCGTGCTCTACATGGTGCCCTTGTCGCTGGGCCTGGCCACGAGCGCGCGCGTGAGCTGGTGGCTGGGCCAGGGCGATGCGGAGCGCGCACGTGCCAGCCTGCGCACCGGACTGCTGCTGGCCTTTGTAGCGGCCCTGCTGCTGGCCGGCACAGTGGCGCTGCTGCGCGGCCCGATCGCGGCGTTCTACGCCGGCAGCCCGGCTGTGGCAGCGATGGCCGCAGGCCTGCTGACCTGGGTCGCGCTCTACCACCTGGCCGACGCGGTGCAGGCCGTCTGCGTGTTCGTGCTGCGCAGCTACCGCGTGACGCTGGCACCGCTGCTGGTGTACTGCGTGCTGCTGTGGGGGCTGGGGCTGGCGGGCGGGGTCGCACTGGCCTACGACGGCATCGGTCCCTGGCCCGCACTGCAGTCGCCGGCGGCCTTCTGGATGGCGGGCGCGGGGGCCCTGGGCCTCACGGCACTGATCTTCCTCGTGCTGCTGGGGCGTGCCGCGGCCAAGCGCTGAAGCGCGAGGTGCTCGACCTCAACGCGTGGCGCCGATCGCCGTGCCCGCAGAGCAGTCGCTGCAGTTGCGCAGCCCCGGCGCCAGCACACGGATGCCATCCACGACACCGGCCACGTCGGTTTCGCGGCGCTGTGCCAGCGCCTGCTGCCACAGCGCATCGCTCTCGAACACGTAGAGCGCTTCGGGATCGTAGGCATTGCGCTCGACCACCTCGCGCATGCGCGCGGCGTAGGCCGCTTCCTTGTCGGGATCGGTGCGCGCCAGATAGGCCGTGTTGATGGCCATGCCATGGTCGACCGCGAACCGGCCCAGCTCCCGCCAGTGCGGCGCCACATTGCGCGGCTCCACGAGCAGCACCTGGCGGTAGTGGCGGCCAAAGTCCTCCCAGGCCGCAGAGCGCAGCGGCGAGGACCAAGGCGGCAGGTCCATGCGCTGGCGCAGCGCGCGGCGCCCGTTCTCCGCGTC
>DATKFT010000400.1:0-6580 GCA_035544335.1 Pseudorhodoferax sp. | reverse complement strand
GCGGCCTGCCCCGGCGCCTGCCAGGGCACCGGCTTCACGGGCGAGCCGGGCGGCAGCATCATGAGTTTCTGAAAGCCATCGACCATGACCTGCTCACCGGCTTTGAGGCCCTCGGTCACGATCCAGCGGTTGTTCTGCCCGGCCGTGATCTTGACCTGGCGCTTTTCCAGCTTGCCGCCTTCGCCCACCACGGTCAGCGTGTCGCCCGACTCGGTCCGCGTGACGGCCTGCTGCGGCACCGCGATGGCGTTGCTGGCCTGGGCCTGCTCGAGCTGCACGCGCACGTACAGGCCCGGCAGCAGGTCGCCCCTGGGGTTGGGCACCTCGGCGCGCAGCGTGATCTGGCCCGTGGTGGCGTCCACCGTGAGGTCGGAGAACAGCAGCTTGCCCGGCAGCGCATAGGGTGTGCCGTCCTGCAGCAGCACGCGCACGCTGGCGGCCTCGCCGCCGGCGCGCTTGAGCGTGCCCGCCTCCATGGCCCGGCGCAGCCGCAGCACCTCGCTGGCCGACTGCGTGAAGTTCACATACAGCGGATTGATCTGCTGCACCAGCGCCAGCGGCGTGGCCTCGCCCTGGCCCACCAGCGCGCCCTCGGTCACGAGTGCGCGGCCGATGCGCCCGGAGATCGGCGCGGTCACGGACGCATAGTCCAGACTGATCTTGGCGGTCTGCACGGCGGCCTTGGCCACGGCCACGTCGGCGTCGGCCTGCGCGCGCGCGGCCACGGCGTCCGCATAGTCCTGCTTGCTGATGGCGTTGGCGGCCACCAGCGGCTCGTAGCGCTTGGCCACCTCGGTGGTGCGCGTGAGGTTGGCCTGCGCGCGCAGCAGCTGGGCCTGCGCGCTCTGGTAGGAGGCCTGGTAGGGCGAGGCATCGATCACGAACAGCGGCTGGCCGGCCTTGACGTCGCTGCCTTCCTTGAAGACGCGGCGCTGCAGGATGCCGGCGGCGCGTGCGCGCACCTCGGCCACGCGCGAGGCCTCCAGCCGCCCGGGCAGCTCGGTCACCAGGCCGATGTCGCCCGGGGTGGCCACGACCACGCCCACTTCGGGTGGCGGCATGCCGCCTGCGCCGGAGGCCTGTGCCTGGCCCGGCTTGTCGCCGCCACAGGCGGCGAGCGCCGCTGCCACCAGGATGGCCAAGACCGCGCCGCGGCCTGGCCCCTGCGGACGCGCGCCGCGCGGCGTCCCATGCCCTTGATGCATGTCAATCCTTCCAAGAAGACGTTGGAGTGCGGCAAGGCGGCCATGTCGGCGCTGCAGGCCGGACCGCTTGCCCAGATTAGTATGACCATTCTAGAATAGTCATTCTACGAAAGCAATGCAACACAAGGCATCCACCGCCCGGAACGCGACCTACCATTGCGGCGCCATGGCCATCCGTCACACCCCTTCCGCTTCCACGCCCTCCTCCGCCACGCCCGATGCCCCACCCGTGGTCGGCAAGGGTGTCGCCCGGCGCGAGCAGGTCCTCGATGCCGCGGCGCAGTGCTTCCGCGAGCTGGGCTTCCACGCCGCGAGCATCCAGCGCATCTCGGCCGCCGCGGGCATGAGCCCGGGCCACATTTACCACTACTTCCAGAACAAGGAGGCCATCGTCGGAGGCATCGTGCAGCGCGACCTCGAGGACGTGATCGGGCGCGTGCGCGCGATGCAGGAGGTGGCGGACCAGCGTGGCGTCGTGCAGGCCTGCATCGAATCCGTGGACACGGGCCTGGCGCAGCGTTCCGAGCCGGCCTACGCGGCGCTGGGCCTGGAAATCATGGCGGAGGCCACGCGCAACCCCGACGTGGCGGCCATGGTCCAGCAGGCCGATGCGCGCGCGCGCACCGAGGTGCGCGAACTGCTGCGCCAGCTGCCGGCGATGCGCAAGCTGCCCGCGCGCGAGCTCGACGCGCGCATCGCGGTCATGCACACGCTGTTCGACGGGCTGCTGCTGCGCGCGCAGGCCGATCCCACGCTGCACCATGGCGCCATCAGCAAGGTGATCCAGCGCATCATCCGGATGCTGCTGGAAGACACCGACGCCTAGCGCGTCGCCTGCCGCACCCGCATGGCAAGACGCACGGCGCAGGAAGCACAACGCACCCGGCAACGCATCCTGGACGCAGCGCTGCGCGTGTTCTGCAACCAGGGTGTCGGCGCCAGCAGCTTCGAGGAGATCGCCGAAGCGGCCGGCGTCACGCGCGGCGCCATCTACTGGCATTTCCGCGACAAGAGCGACCTGCTCGCGCAGGCGCTGGACAGCCGCCTGCTGCCGCTGGAGTCCCTGCAGGCCGGGCCGTCCCTCGCCGACAACCGGGACCAGGTCGTGCGCGCGCTGCTGCGCACCGTGCGGCACAGCCCCTCGCGCCGCATGGTGCAGATCCTGCTCCAAAAGGCCGACCGCCCCTGCACCGAGGTCGTGCTCGCGCGCACGCACGCGGCACGCCAGCGCTTTCACGCCTACCTGGTCGCCGTGCTGCTGCGCGCGCAGCAGACGCCGGCCATGCCGGCC
The DNA here is from genome assembly GCA_035544335.1 of Pseudorhodoferax sp. Lineage (GTDB taxonomy): Bacteria > Pseudomonadota > Gammaproteobacteria > Burkholderiales > Burkholderiaceae_C > Pseudorhodoferax. The sequence continues at coordinate 4,084 of DATKFT010000400.1, read as the reverse complement.
AGCCGCCACGACCCCGATGTCGCCGCATGGGCACGCACCATCCAGGCCTGCGTGACCGGCCTCGTGTTCGAGCTCCTGCTCACGCCCCGGCGCGAGCAGCGCGAACGGCTGCAGGACAGCGTGCAGGTGCTGCTGCGCGCCTCGCGCGGCCCGCGTGCGGCGACGCACGCACACCGGCACCACGCAGGCGCGGCGACTGCTGCGCGGTCCGGCAAGTGCTAGACGGCGCAGCGCGCCGCCCGGGCCGCATCGATGCCGCAGGAACGGCGCTGGCGCCGCCGGCCGCGGACGGCCACGGCCGCCTGGCCTTCTCGGTCCAATAGGTACCCTCTCAGCGAGGTCGCCGTGACGGGTTGCCCATCGGCCAGGTGGCCGCTACCCGGCAGTCCGAGGGCCGGACACATGGCGCTGACCTGGCCAGACTATGCTGTCCGCATGGACTTCTGGGACGCCATCCGGGCACTGTGGCAGTTGCTCGTGCTCGTGGGCCGTTTCCTGGGCTGGCTGCTGGGCATCGGGCATTGAGGCCTTCGGTGAACCACCCCGGTTTTGCGGAGGCTCAACAATAAGTTCTCGCCTGAAGTGCGCGAGCGCGCGGTAAGCAGGGTGCAGGAACAGCGTGGGGAGTACCCGTCGCTGTGAGCGGCCATTGAGTCCATCGCGCCCAAGATGGGCTGCGCGCCGCAGACCTTGAACGAATGGGTCAAGCGCGCCGAGGTCGATGCCGGCACGCGTGAAAGCGTGACGAGCAGTGAAGCACAGCGGTTGAAGGACCTGGAGCGCGAGGCCAAGGAGCTGTGCAGGGCCAACGAGATATTGAAGCTGGCCAGCGCGCTTTTTTTCGCCTAGGCGGAGCTCGACCGCCGGCTGAAGTCGTGCAGGCCTTCATCGACCAGCATCGCAATGCCATCCCCGTGATGGGCAAGGTTCGGCTACTGGAGTTGAACGGCCAGGGGGGCTATCGGGCGGCCTGGAGATGCTGCCGGGCCGTGGGCGTCATAACGATGGGCCGACGTATCCGCAGGTCTGGTGCTGTGTCCTGGTGGACCAGGTGGCAGAGACCCTGAAGCCGGCCGCCGGGAGTGCCTGGAAGGACACGCGGGAAATGCACAGGAGGCAGGACGCGTACGAGATGGGCCGCGTGATGACGAGAGGCCGGGAGCGGTCAGGGTTCTAGGCCACCCCAGAATGACAAAACCCGCCGAAGCGGGTTTGCGCACATCGATTCTGGGATCGCGGGTTATGCCTGCGCCTGCTTGCGGCGACGGACCGCAGCGATCCCCGCGAGACCCAGGCCGACCAGGGCCAATGATGCCGGTTCCGGTACGGCGTTGGCGTCGGGGCCTTGCAACTGCACCACGAATCGCACATTGTTTACCCCCCGGTCGAAATCCGTCGCCCCCTGAAGGCTTCCATCACCGGCAAACATCCCGCTCCATGGGCCTGCAGGGAAAGCAAGGTTAGAAAATGCATCGGCCAAGCCCCCGTCTGAGTACGTATATCGGATGTATGCATTGGTAACGGTGAACTGCCCCACCAAATCCACTGCATCGTTCTGGCCGAAGCCGCCTCCGATAAGGCCGCCCGCGCCAGGGAATAGGTCAGTGGCGGACGCGAAATTTACGTAAAACTCGTAGGCAGAACCACCAAGACTTACTTCACCATAGCTTGCGGTCACCGTTGCGGCGCCGTAGTTAAAGTTGATCGCACCGCCATTTGCCGTGAACGTTTGCGTGTTGAAGTTATTGGTCGTCATGCTCGCCAGCGTGGCGGAAAACGTGCTGTTGCTCGCCACAATTGGACCCGCGATCGACAAGGAAGGCACTGCCATCGCCCCCACAGTCAACAAGGCGGCAGCCAATGCGCGAAGCGTCTGGGATGCAAAGTTCATGTTAGCTAACTGAAGTCAGTTGAAACAAAACGAAAGCCAAGCAAATTTCGCGCCCGCGCAAATACTCCTTGCGGATCAATGAATTGGAGGTTTTGTGAAATTCAGCACGCTGGCACTGTAAAAATTGCCAACATCCCTTGATGCGCATCGGCGCATTGCACGCGACCCTCTGCTCACCCTCCTCGGTCTGCGTAGCGTTCGCCGGGGTAGAGGGTCCGCCCGGTGTTCCTGGGGCCTGCGTGATCGTCAGGGCTTCGCCGTTGGCTAGACCCTCGGCAGGACAAGCCCCGGGTATCTCAAAGCCTCCACGACCCGCTGCAGAGACTCCACGGGGTTGCAGCCAGTAGGCGGCATCTGCGCCCGCCTTGCGGTCCTCCGGCAGCTCGTAGGCCGTGAACAATGACGTCGCGAACAGCCGCTGCAGCTGCTCCACGCTCCAGACCTTGCACTTGGACGCTTGGCCCGTGGGCGCCGCTGTGCCTTTCCAGGGGTTCGCGTCGATCACTGCCAACTCGTGTGCGGCATAGTTCAGGATTGCCATGACGCAGTGCCAGTGCTTGCCGGCCGTGACACCAGAGAACCCGCGTTCAGGCTCCAACAGGAAACGCTTGAAGGCGAGACCAGACAGGCGCTTGGTGTCATGGAGGGCGACGGGTTGGCCGCTTTCCTTCAGGAGTCGCAGCGCTCTTTGCGTCTTCTCGATGGCGTCGGTCTTCTTGGGACCATCGGCCGCCCACAGGTCCGCCACATCGAATAGCGTCTGACCCGACGACGCGCGGAGGCGCTTGGCGGGCGTGATGGTCTCGGAGGCCTTGGGAGACTCGGGAAGGGCCAATGCGGGCTCATTGGGCGTGTCCACCAGGTCGCCATGCGAACGGCGGGCAGCCATACGGAACGACCCCACCACGGCCCGCATGATGTACACCAGGGCCATGCGATTCCCTGGGCTCGTCCAGTCGATCAGGTAGCCCATGGGGCGGGTCTCCCTGTCCGCGAATGCTGCGCGAGTTCCAGGTGACCGAAGGTCATTTCTTCGGTCATCCAGCGATCCAGGAACGTTTCGATCTGCCGCAGCCGTTCGATGCGCTTGGGGTTCAAGCCGACATCAGCGGGATTCAGGTAGTCCGGGGCTTCATGGGGCAAGAAGTGTCGTGGCGGCGCGGAGAACTCCATGGCTGTCAGGAAGCCCAGCAGCCTGTCCGGCTCGTGCCTGCGCGTGTCGTCCCCGTCCAGCATGCGCCACTTGATGCGCTCGCAGAGCTGGTCCCGCATCGTCGGCGTGACGATATGCAGCGTCTCGGGGTTCATCGCCTTCCGGTGGCTCGCAAACTCGGTCTCGTACAGCGCCACGAGCTGCCCGGTTAGCAGTCGAGCCTTGCTCTTGTCGGTGGTGCCCAAGGACTTGCGGATGCTCTCTTTGCCGTAGAGCTTCACGAGGTCAGCGGGGATGCGAAGGCGGAACTACCAGACCTGGGAGTCTGAGCGCTGTTGCATGTGGGGCATACGGACTGCCATTTTCAGGCATCCCCAAGACGGTCCTGGAGGACACGAAGGGGCTCAGTGCAGCCGTAGCATTTGCCGTAGCTTTCTTGGGAAGCGGGGGATGCTGACACAGTGGATTCCTCGTTGGTTTTGGGGCCAACGTGTCACGGAAACCTGCACGGTCAGAAATGCGTAAGTCCTTGATCTATATGCTCTCCCAGCGTAGACGCTGAAAAATCATGGAGCGGGTGAAGGGAATCGAACCCTCGTATGAAGCTTGGGAAGCTGCCGTTCTACCATTGAACTACACCCGCACGGCGCGCATTCTAACCACGCGGCATGCGCGCCCCCATCTCGGCGAAATGCCTGTGCAGCCAGTCGCGCAGGCTGCGCACGGCGGGGGTCAGCTGGCGGCGTGCCGGCACCACGAGGTTCAGCGGCGATGCTTCGCCCAGCCAGTGCGCATTGAGCTGCACGAGCCGGCCAGCGGCCAGCTCGGCGGCCACGTCCAGCCAGGACTTGTAGGCGATACCGAGCCCGGCCAGGGCCCAGCGCTTGACCACCTCGCCGTCGTTGGCCGAGCGGCGGCCCTGCACAGGCACCTGCAGCCATTGCCCGCCCACGCAGATCGGCCAGGCCGCCGGCACCTCGCCGCCCAGCATGAAGCGCAGCGCCTCGCGCTCGCCCAGGGCCTGCGGCGTGGCGGGACTG
>DATKFT010000399.1:0-4640 GCA_035544335.1 Pseudorhodoferax sp. | reverse complement strand
GCCAACAAGGGCGGCATCGAACGCGTGCTGGTTTGAAGGAACCTGATTCACCATGGCCGGACTGACCCCCACCACCCCGACGCCCGAGGACATCACCGTGCACGGCCAATCACGCGTGCTGGAGATCGCGTTCTCCGACGGCGCGCGCTTCCGCATCCCGTTCGAGCTCCTGCGCGTGTACTCGCCCTCGGCCGAGGTCCAGGGCCACGGCCCGGGCCAGGAAACGCTGCAGACCGGCAAGCGCGAGGTCACGCTGCTGGGCCTGGACCCGGTGGGCAACTACGCCGTGCAGCCCGACTTCTCGGACGGCCACAACTCGGGCATCTTCACCTGGGAGTACCTGTACTTCCTGGGCAAGGAGCAGGAGCAGCTGTGGGCCGACTACACACGCCGGCTGCTGGAGGCCGGCCTGGACCGCGATGCGCCCATGGCCCCCAAGGGTGGGCACGGCTGCGCCAGCCACTGAGCCGGCCGCCCCGGCGGCCCTGGCTGTTGCGCAAAACAGCCACACAATCCCCGATCTGGTGCAGGGCTGTGCCCCCGGGTACACCGCTTGTGGCCTAGCATCGCCACATGTCATCCACCCATTTCGGTTTCCAGTCCGTCGACGAGACGGAAAAGGCCAGCCGCGTGCGAGAGGTGTTCGATTCGGTCGCGCCCAAGTACGACCTCATGAACGACCTCATGTCCGCCGGGCTGCACCGGGTCTGGAAGCGCTACACCACGCTGGTGGCCAATGTGCGCGAAGGCCAGCACGTGCTCGACATCGCCGCGGGCACCGGCGACCTCACGCGCAGCTTTGCGAAAAGCGCGGGCCGCAGCGGCCTGGTCGTGCACACCGACATCAACGAAGCCATGCTGCGCACCGGGCGCGACCGCCTGCTCGACGAGGGCGTGGTGGTGCCCAGCATGGTCTGCGACGCCGAGGCCCTGCCGTTCGCGGACGGGAGCTTCGACCTCGTGAGCGTGGCCTTCGGCCTGCGCAACATGACGCACAAGGACAAGGCGCTCGCGGAAATGTGTCGCGTGCTCAAACCCCGCGGCAAGCTGCTGGTGCTGGAATTCTCCAAGGTCGCCAAGCCGCTGCAGAAGTCCTACGACTGGTACTCCTTCAACGTCCTGCCGCGCATCGGCAAGCTGGTGGCCGGCGACGACGACAGCTACCGCTACCTGGCCGAATCGATCCGCATGCACCCGGACCAGCAGACGCTCAAAGGCCTCATGCAGGCACAGGGATTCGGCCATGTGGACTATCACAACATGAGCGCTGGCCTGGTGGCCCTGCACGTGGGCATCAAGTGCTGACTTTTGATCGCAACGCGATACCAACGCGACACCAATAACTGTGAGGAGAACTCGATGAAATTCTGGACCGTGATACTGGCCGGGGCACTGATGCTGACCCTGGGCACCGACGCCGACGCACAGCGCCGCATGGGCGGCGGCAAATCCATCGGCAAGCAGTCGAACAACGTGACGCAGCGCGAAGCCTCGCCGCAGGCACCGGCTGCGCCGGCGCAGTCGGCCAACAACGCCGCACCGGGCAAGTCCGCCGCCGCACCCAACGCGGCCGCAGCACAGCCCAAGCGCCCCTGGGGCGCCATGCTGGGCGGCCTGGCCGCCGGCCTGGGCCTGGCCTGGCTGGCCTCCTCGCTCGGCCTGGGCGCGGCCTTCGGCCAGTTCCTGCTGATCGCGCTGCTGGCACTCGTGGCCATGGTGGTCATCGGCGCCATCATGCGTGCGCGCCGCGGTGCACAGCCGCAGCAGGCCAACCGCAGCCCGTTTGCCTTCCAGGGCGCAGGCTCGGCCTCGCCGCAATCGCCCGAGGTGCCGCGCAGCTACCGGCCCGAGAACGTCGGCAACGACGCCTCGGCCCGCCCCTGGGAGCGTACGGCGACGGCGTTCGACGCGAGCGGTGTGCGCGGCGGCAGCACCGGCAGCCTGATCGGCTCGGGCCTGTCGGGCTCGCAGAGCTGGGGCATTCCCGACGGCTTCGACATCGACGGCTTCCTGAACGCAGCCAAGCGCAACTTCGTGACGCTGCAGTCGGCCTGGGACCGTGCCGACATCTCCTCGCTGCGCGCGATGATGACGGACACCATGCTGGGCGAGATCCAGGCACAGCTGCAGGAGCGCGAGACCCACACGGGCGGCCTGTCGAACAAGACGGACGTTGTGATGCTGGACGCCAAGCTGCTGGGTATCGAGGACCTGGGCGACGACTACATGGCCAGCGTGGAGTTCTCCGGCATGATCCGCGAGGAGCCCTCGGCCGGCCCCAGCCCGTTCCGCGAAGTCTGGAACATGACCAAGCCCAAGAGCGGCAACGTCGGCTGGCTCGTGGCGGGTGTGCAAGCACTGCAATAAACCAGCTGCGCCGCGGAATGCGGCGCAAACGGAGAAATAATCGGGGACCATGGCCACATCGTCCCCTTTTTCTTTTCTCGGCGGCCTGCTCGACCGCATGGGCAGCACACTGCAGCCGCCCGCCTGGGCCGTGGATGAATTCCACCGCCGTCTGGTCCTGCTGCTGAACCATGTGCTGATGCAGGAAGAGCAAGCCATGGAGCGGCTGGTACGCCACCAGGGCCGCGCCGTCCGCTTCCAGTGGCGCCAGTTCACGCTGCACCTGTTGGCCACGCCCGCCGGGCTGCTGGACCTGGCCGATCCGCAAGCCCCGACCGACCTGACACTGACCGCGACCGAGGAGTCGCCCGCGGCGCTCGCACAGACCCTGGTCCGCGGCGACAAGCCAGGCATCCGCATCGAAGGCGACGTGCAGCTGGCCGCCGACGTGAACTGGCTCATCGAGCATGTGCGCTGGGATCTCGAGGAAGACCTGTCGCGCCTGATCGGCGACGCGCCCGCCCATGCGCTGGGCCAGGTGGGTCGCGCAGCGGCCGCGGCGCTGAAAAAGTTCGCGGCGCTGGCCACGGGCGGGCGCGGCCCCAGGTCGGCATGACAGTCGGCATGAAAGCCGCACGGTGAGGCAGTTCGCCCGCGGCGCCTACATCTCCTGGATCGCGCTGCGCTACGGCCTTGACGAGCTGGTGCTGTCCAGCTTCCGCCAGCCCTGGCTGCGCGGGCTCACGCGCGTGCTGTCGGTCGGCCGCGACCTCAGCGCCCCGCGCGGCCAGCGTCTGCGCGAGGCGCTGGAGCGGCTGGGGCCCCTGTTCGTCAAGTTCGGCCAGGTGCTGTCGACGCGGCGCGACCTGCTGCCGCCCGACATCGCCGATGAGCTCACGCGGCTGCAGGACCGGGTTCCCCCCTTTCCGTCGGAGGTCGCGGTCGCGACCATCGAGCGCGCGTTCCGCAAGCCGATCGATCAGATCTTCGTGCAGTTCGACCGCGAGCCCATCGCCAGCGCCTCGATCGCCCAGGTGCACTTCGCCGTGCTGCGCAACCGCCAGGGCCAGGACCGCGAGGTCGCGGTCAAGGTGCTGCGCCCCGGCATGCTGGCCACGATCGACAAGGACCTGGCGCTGATGCGCATGCTGGCCGGCTGGGTCGAACGCGCCTCGGCCGAGGCCAAGCGGCTCAAGCCGCTCGCCGTCGTGGCCGAGTTCGACAAGTACCTGCACGACGAGCTGGACCTGCTGCGCGAGGCCTCCAGCGCGGCCCAGTTGCGCCGCAACATGGCCGACCTGGACCTGGTGCTGATCCCCGAGATGGTCTGGGATTACTGCGCGCCCGACGTCATCGTGATGCAGCGCATGAAGGGCATCCCGATCGGCCAGACCGCGCGGCTGCGCGAGGCCGGCGTGGACCTGCGCAAGCTCGCGCGCGACGGCGTGACCATCTTCTTCACCCAGGTGTTCCGCGACGGCTTCTTCCACGCCGACATGCACCCGGGCAACATCCAGGTCAGCCTGGAGCCGGCGACCTTCGGCCGCTACGTCTCGCTGGACTTCGGCATCGTCGGCACGCTGACCGAGTTCGACAAGGAATACCTGGCGCAGAACTTCACGGCCTTCTTCCGGCGCGACTACAAGCGCGTGGCCGAGCTGCACATCGAGTCGGGCTGGGTGCCTGCCAACACGCGCGTGGACGAGCTCGAGGCCGCGATCCGCGCCGTGTGCGAGCCCTACGTCGACCGCCCGCTGCGCGAGATCTCGCTGGGCATGGTGCTGATGCGCCTGTTCCAGACCTCGCGCCGCTTCCAGGTGGAGATCCAGCCCCAGCTGGTGCTGCTGCAAAAGACGCTGCTCAACATCGAGGGCCTGGGCCGCGACCTGGACCCGGACCTGGACCTGTGGAGCACGGCCAAGCCCTTCCTGGAGAAGTGGATGATGCAGCAGATCGGCCCGCAGGCCCTGCTGCGCCAGCTGCGCGACGAGGCGCCACGCTACGCCAAGCTGCTGCCCGAGCTACCGCGGCTGCTGGTGGACTACCTGCGCCGCGACGGCCACACGCCGTCCCAGGACCGCCAGCTGCAACAGTTGCTGCTGCAGGAACAGCGCCGCACCAACCGGCTGCTGCAAGGCATCATCTACGGTGGACTGGGCTTCGCCCTGGGCCTGCTCGTGATGCAGCTCTGGGTGCGCGTGCAGCTGTTCTGAGAACCATGATTGAGGAGGAACTGGGATCGTGTTGCTGACACTGGTGTTCGTCTACCTGCTTGGCACCATCGCCGTCGGTCT
>DATKFT010000398.1:0-2165 GCA_035544335.1 Pseudorhodoferax sp. | reverse complement strand
GCCAGGGCAAGCACACCGCCTTCAGCGGCTACGAGCTGCCGGGCCGCGTGCGCTGGACCCTGGTCGGCGGACACCTGGCCCACGACGCATGAGGCCTGGGCCCAGGCAGCCGGGCCAGGCCCGCGGCACCGCGCGGAGCGGCTGAGGCCGTGCGCCAGTTGCGCGCGCTGTGGCGGCTGCTGCGCCTGCTCGGCCACATCACGGCGGGCCTGTGGACCATCCGCACGCGCTTCGCGCGCTGGGACGCGAACCAGCGCGGGCAGGCCGTGCAGGCCTGGGCCGTGCGGCTGCTGCAGATCGCCGGCATCGAGCTGCAGGTCGGTGGCGAGCCCATGGCGGCCGGGCCCGTGCTGCTCGTGGCCAACCACATCTCCTGGCTGGACATCGTGGTCATGCACGCGGCCGGCCATTGCCGCTTCGTGGCCAAGGCCGACATCGCGCGCTGGCCGCTGATCGGCCTGCTGGCCACGGGCGCCGGCACGCTGTACATCGAGCGCGCCTCGCGCCGCGACGCCATGCGCGTGGTGCACCACATGCGCGACCGGCTCGTCGCCGGCGACCGGATCGCCGTCTTTCCCGAGGGCACGACCGGCGATGGCCGCACGCTGCTGCCTTTTCACAGCAACCTGGTCCAGGCCGCCATCAGTGCCGACGCGCCGGTGCAGCCGCTGGCCCTGCGCTTCGCCGACGGCCGTGGCGCCACCAGCTTTGCACCCAGCTTCGTCGGCGACGAGACGCTGGTCGGGTCGCTCTGGCGCACGCTGGCGGCAGACAGCCTGGTCGCGCAAGTGCGCTACGGCATGCCGCAAGACCACGCCGGGCGCGACCGGCGCGCCTGGGCGCAGGCGCTGCACGACGAGGTGGCACAGCTGCACCGGGAACTCGGCCAACGCTGAACACGCGCAGACACCATGCCCCGCATCGCCCTGGTCCACGCGCTGGCCCTCTCGGTAGCCCCCATCAACCATGCGTTCGCACGCGATTGGCCGCAGGCGCGGCGCATGAACCTGCTGGACGACAGCCTGTCGGCCGACCTGGCAGACAACGGCACCGGCCTGGACGCAGCGATGCATGCACGCTTCGCACGCCTGGCCGACTACGCCGTGGATTGCGGCGCCCAGGGCATCTTGTTCACCTGCTCGGCCTTCGGCCCCTGCATCGAAGCCGTGGCGCGGCGCCATGCCGGCATCCCCGTGCTCAAGCCCAACGAGGCCATGGTCGAAGAAGCCGCGGCCGGCAGCGGGCCGCTGGGCCTGATCGCAAGCTTCGCGGCGACCCTGCAGTCCATGCCGGCGGAGTTTGCGGCCACGGTGCCGCTGGAGCTGGCGCTGGCCGAGGGGGCACTGGAGGCCCTGAATGCGGGCGATGGTGCACGCCATGATGCACTGGTGGCCGAACAGGCCCTGGCCCTGGCCGCGCGCGGCTGCACGCGCATCGCACTGGCGCAGTTCAGCATGGCGCGCGCACGCGCCGCCTGCGCACAGGCCACGGGGCTGCCGGTGCTGACGACGGTGGACAGCGCCGTGCGCGCGTTGCGCGCACGGCTCGGGGGCTGAGCCTCCGGCCTCACTCCACCACGGCGCCGGACCGTTTGACGATGGGGCCCCAGCGCGCCACCTCGTCGCGGACCACGCGTGCCAGCGCCGCGCCATTGCCGCCGATGACCTCGAAGCCCTGGGCCATGAGCTTCTCGCGCACGTCGGGCCGCTGCAGCGCGGCCGCGAACGCGCGGTCCAGCAATGCCACCGTGGCCGCCGGCGTGCCGGCCGGCGCCATCACGCCGACCCAGGGCTCCACCACGTAGTCCGGCAGGCCGCTCTCGCGCAGCGTGGGCACGTCCGGCAGCACCGCAGAGCGCCGGCCCGAGGCCACGGCCAGCACGCGCAGCCGGCCCGAGCGGATGTGGGCCAGCGAGGTCGACACGCTGGGCATCATCATCTGCACCTGCCCGCCCATGAGGTCGGCCAGCGCGGGCGCGCCGCCCTTGTAGGGCACGTGCAGCAGCTCCACGCCGGCCATGCCCTTGAGCATCTCCACCGCCAGGTGCGAGATGCCGCCAGCGCCGCTGGAGGCGTAGCCGATCCTGCCCGGATGGGCCCTGGCCTGCGCGAGCAGGCCAGGCACATCCTGGACGGCCATGCCCGGCGTCACGACCAGCACCAGCC
>DATKFT010000397.1:0-10202 GCA_035544335.1 Pseudorhodoferax sp. | reverse complement strand
GCGCGACGGCCGCCTGGTCGTCGTCAGTCCCGACCTGCGCCGCTGCGCACCGGTGCCGCACATCGCCCCCACGCTGCAGGCCGCGCTGGACGAGTGGCCGCTGCTCGCGCCGCGCCTGCAGGCCGTCAGTGACGAACTCGCGGCCGGCCGCCTGGCCGGCGAGGCGCTGGACCTCGCCGCGCTCGCGCCGCCGCTGCCGCGCGCCTACCAGTGGTGCGAGGGCAGCTCCTACCTCGTGCACCTGGAGCGCACGCGCGCCTCCACGGGCCGCACGCTGCCGCCCGAGCTCTACCACGAGCCCGGCGTCTGGCAGGGCACCTCCAACCATTTCGTGGCGCCGCAGGGCGCGATCCCCGTCGCGGACGAGGCCTGGGACATCGACCTGGAGCCCAGCGTGGCCGTGATCACGGGCGACGTGCCCATGGGCACGCCCACGGAAGCGGCGGCGCAGCACATCCGGCTCGTGGTGCTGCTCAACGACGTGTCGCTGCGCGCGATCCAGATTCCCGAGATGGCCAAGGGCCTGGGCATCGTGCAGGGCAAGCCGCTCAAGGTGTTCGCGCCCGTGGCGGTCACGCCCGAGGGCTTGGGCAGCTTCTGGACCGGCCGCATGCTGTCGCGCCAGGTGGCGGTGCGCGTGAATGGCGAACGCATCGGCGACCCCTGGGCCGGCCGCGACCACGAGTTCGACTTCCCGCGGCTGATCGCCCACGTGGCGCGCACGCGTGACATCGGTGCGGGCTCCATCATCAGCTGCGGCACCGTGGCCAACCGCGACCCCGCGCGCGGCAGCGCCTGCCTCATGGAGCGCCGCGCGGTGGAGATCCTGCGGGACGGTGCGGCGGTGACGCCCTGGCTGAAGTTCGGCGACCGCATCGAGATCGACTGCCTGGACGATGCCGGGCATTCGATCTTCGGGGCGATGCGCAACGGCATCGTGCGGGCGGCGTGAAGCAGCGCATGGCAACACAGGGCAGCGCCCCGCGCAGCGCATCAGAAGCTGCCGAACAGGCTGCCGAGCGCGATCACGACGACCAGCGCCGTCATCGGGAACACCATGGTCACGGCCGCGATGTTGAGGTAGGACTGGCGGTGCGTGAGCTTGCAGATCGCCAGCAGCGTGATGATGGCGCCGCAGTGCGGCAGCGTGTCCATGCCGCCGGCCGCCAGCACGGCCACGCGGTGCAGCAGCTCGGCGCTGATGCCGGCCTCCTGCGCCATGCGCAGGTAGTCGGCGCCCAGGGCCTCCAGCGCGATGCTGAGGCCGCCCGATGACGAGCCCGTGATGCCGGACAGCACGTTCATCGCGATGGCCTCGGAGACCAGCGGGTTGCCCGGCGCCACGTTGAGCACGGCCTGCTTGATGATGGCAAAGCCCGCCAGGCTCGCGACCACGGCGCCGTAGCCGACCTCCGAGGCCGTGTTGAACAGCGGCAGCATGAAGCCGAACACGCCCTTGTTGACGCTGGCCTTGAGGTCGGCCCAGTGCTTGAGCCGCATGAGCACGAGCACCGTGCAGGCCACGGCCAGTGCCACGATCAGCGACCACAGGCCCGTGCTGGTGGCGGTGTTGAGGGCCGGGAAGGCCTCGCGCACGAAGCCGAGGTCCCAGCGCGGGAACACCGCGTAGGTGAACAGCGCGTTGACACCCACCACGAGCAGCAGCGGCAGCAGGGCCTGCCAGACCGGCATGGCGCCGGCGTCGGCGGCGTGCGCCGCGGCGTCCTGCACTCGTTCGCTCCCGTTCTCGTCCTCGTGTTCGCCATAGCCCTCGCCCGCGCGGCGCGCGGCTGCCACGCGCGACTGCAGCCACCACAGGCCGCCGCTCAGCATGATGGCCGCGGCGATGAGGCCCAGGCCCGGCGCCGCGAAGGCATTGGTGCCGAAGTACTTGACCGGAATCGCGTTGACGATGGCCGGCGTGCCGGGCAGCGCCGTCATCGTGAACGTGAACGAGCCGAGCGCGATGGCGGCCGGCACCAGCCGCTTGGGGATCTGCGCCGTGCGGAACAGGTCCTTGGCGATCGGGTAGACCGCGAAGGCCACGACGAACAGCGACACGCCGCCATAGGTCAGCAGCGCGCAGGCCGCCACGACCACCACCACGGCATGGCGCCCGCCCACCACGCGCACGATCCAGCCCGACAGCGTGTGGGCCGCGCCCGAGTCCGCGATGAGCTGGCCGAACAGCGCGCCGAGCAGGAAGATCGGCAGGAAGTTCATCGCATACCCGGCCAGCGCGGGCATGAAGGTGTGGGTGTAGATGGGCAGCAGCAGCGCCAGATCACCCGACAGCACCACGGCCAGCGCGGCCATCAGCGGTGCCAGCAGCAGCACCGTGACGCCGCGGTACGCGAAGTACATCAACAACAACAGCGACACCACGATCGCCAGCATTCCCGCCATGCCCTGCCCTCCTCGTCCAAAAGCGGCGCAATGTAGCAGGGCCTCGGGTTAGTACCGATGGCGTGGGGGATCACGCGCCGCTTCTGGGCGCGCGTGCGGCATCCGCGGGATGCCTGGCGCTGGCGGGGCCCGTCCCGCGCAGGCAATAAAAAAGCTCCTAAGCCAATGGAGCTTAGGAGCTTGATCCGTCCCGAAAAGACGGCTTGGAGTATCTAGGTGGGGTGGCTGATGGGGCTCGAACCCACGACAACCAGAATCACAATCTGGGACTCTACCAACTGAGCTACAGCCACCACGAAGCCTCGCATTATAGCGCGACTTTTGCCTTTATCGCGCTTCTGCGGGTTGAAGAGTCGGAGAAGTTGCGTCCATGCGCACTTTCAGGCGGTCTTTGAGCAGGTTGTAGTAGGCCAGCGTCTCGGCCGCACCCCAGGCCTGGGCGTACTGCTGGCGCAGCTGCGGCTCGGCGCCGGGGGGCAGCGGCGCGGCCGGCGCGATCTTGTCCACGCGCACCACGGCATAGCCCTGCTCGGCCAGGTCCACGCCCAGCAGTGCCGGCAGCGCGGCGGGGTCGGCACGCAGGGCGGCCTCGACCACCTTGGCGGGCTGCTGGTGCGGGTCGTCGCGGCCAATCGTCACGGCGGCAGGCAGCTTGGCCTGCGCACCCTGGGCCTTCCACTCGGCCAGCTGGGCCTCGCCCTTCTGCTTGGCCAGCTCTGCCGAGCGCTGGGCGATCCAGCGGGCCTTGACCTGGTCATGGACCTCGGCCAGTGCCTGCGTGTGCGCAGGCGTGTGCTGGACCACGCGGGCCGAGACCAGCTGGTTGGTGCCGGTCTCGATGGCTTCGGTGTTGCGCTTTTGCTGCGTGGCGTCGGAGGAGAACACCGCCTCGAGCAGGCGTGCATTGGCCAGCGGGCCCGTGGCACCGGCGGCGGGAACGGGCGCCACCGTGGCGGTCTGCACCGTGAGCTTGAGCTTGTCGGCCACGGGCTGCAGGCTGTCGGACTGCTCGAACACCGTGTTCGTGAAGGTCTCGGCGGTGTCGGCGAACTGGCGCTGCGCCTGCTGCTGCTTGAGGTCGGCCTCGAGCTGGGGGCGCATCTCGGCAAAGCTCGGCGCCTTGGGCGAACGGATGTCGGTCAGCTGGATGATGTGGTAGCCGAAGTCGGACTCCACGACATCGCTGATCTCGCCCTTCTTGAGTGCGTAGGCCGCGTCTTCGAAGGGCTTGACCATGGCGCCGCGCGCGAAGAAGTCCAGGTCGCCGCCGTTGGGCGCGGAACCCGGGTCCTGCGAGTTCTTGCGTGCCAGCTCGGCGAAGCTGGCGGGGTTCTTGCGCACCTCGGCCAGCAGCTCTTCGGCACGGGCCTTGGCCTTGGCGCGCTCGTCGGCCGAGGCGCTCGCGGGCGCGTTGATCAGGATGTGGCTGGCGCGGCGCTGCTCCTGGCCTGCCAGGCGGGCCAGGTTCTGCTCGTAGTAGGTCTTGAGGTCGCCCTCGTTGACCGTCATTCCCTTTTCCACGGCGGCCAGGTCGAGCACGACGTACTCGATCTTGGCCTGCTCGGGTGCCTGGAACTGCGCGACGTGGTCCTTGTACCAGGCCTCCAGCTCGGCTTCTGTGGGCTTGAGGCCGGCGCTGAAATCGCTGGCCGGGAACTGCGCCACGCGCACTTCGCGCCGCTGCAGGAAGGCACCGAAGGCCGTGTCCGCGGCAGCGGCGGCGGCGAACGAGGATTCGGCGGGGCCGGCCATGACCTGGCGCGAGGACATCTGGCGCCGCACGTTGGCCTCGAACATCTCGGGCGTCATGCCCTGCGCGCCCACCAGCATGCGGTAGCGTTCCACGTCCAGGCTGCCGTCGGGCTTGCGCAGGCCGGCGATGCTGGGATCGTCCTGCAGCGCACGGGCCAGGCGGCCGTCGGTGGTGACCAGCTTGGCCTTGTCGGCCGCGGCGGCCAGCACGCGTTCACGCACCAGGGCTTCCAGCGAAGCGTACTTGGCCTGCGGCGAGTCCAGCAGCCGCGGGTCCAGGCCCGGTTGCTGCGACAGCACGCGCTGCACCTCGTTGCGGTGCGCGAAGTCCCACTCGGCCTGCTTGATCTCCGTGCCGGCCACGCGCGCCACGACCTGGCCGCCTTCGTTCATCCGCGTATAGCCTTCCAGCCCGAAAAGCACAAACGACGGGATGATGAGCAGGAACAGCACCCCCATCATGATCTTGGTGTGCTGGCGGACGAAATCGAACATGAACGTGGTCTCGCAGAAAAACGAAAGGCGAACGGAACGTTCGCCTTGGCCGGAGTGGGTGGTGGGTGCTGACGGGCTCGAACCGCCGACCTACGCCTTGTAAGGGCGCCGCTCTACCAACTGAGCTAAGCACCCCACTGCAATCGGATCAGTTCAAGGCGTCCTTCAACGCCTTGCCCGGACGGAACTTGGGAACCTTGGCAGCCTTGATTTTAATCGCCGCGCCCGTGCGGGGATTACGACCCGTACGGGCTGCACGCTTGCCGACCGCGCACGTACCAAAGCCCACCAGCGACACGGTGCCACCCTTTTTCAAGGTTTTCTTGACGGCCTCGATGGTCGACTCCAGCGCGCGCGTGGCGGCGGCTTTGGAGATGTCGGCATTGGTGGCGATGTGCTCGATGAGTTCAGTCTTGTTCACGAAGGGTCCCTCACTTGGGTTGTGTGGTCGGATTCAACACGCAATGTTCCCATGGCTCACGCAGGCAGCGGCGCGCGTCTGGCAAGGGAAGTGGTCACGAATTGTTGCGGTGGCGTCGTACGCCACCGCCGCCTCGAAGCCTGCGGAAAACCTGGGTCTCTCGGGCGGCGCGGAGGCGGATTCTAGACGCATTTGTCGCGCACGAAGACGGCCCCCGCACAGTGTTGCATCCACCGAACGGAGGTCGCCCTCAGAGCGCTGCGGCGATCGCGCGGCCCAGGTCCGACGTGGAGGCCGTGCCGCCGATGTCGCGCGTGCGCGGTGCGCCGCTGCCGGGCTCGAGCACCTTCTCGATGGTCTGGAGCACGGCGTCGTGCGCGTCCTTGTGGCCCAGGAACTCCAGCATCATGGCGCCGCACCAGATCTGGCCGATCGGGTTCGCGATGCCCTGCCCCGCGATGTCGGGCGCCGAGCCGTGCACGGGCTCGAACAGCGAGGGCGTGGTGCGTTCGGGGTTCAGGTTGGCGCTGGGGGCGATGCCGATGGTGCCCGTGCAGGCCGGGCCCAGGTCGGACAGGATGTCGCCGAACAGGTTGGAGGCCACGACCACGTCGAAGAAGTCGGGCCGCTGCACGAAGTGCGCGGTCAGGATGTCGATGTGGAATTTGTCCAGCTTCACGCCCGGATAGGCCTTGGCCATCTCGGCCACGCGCTCGTCCCAATAGGGCATGGTGATGGCGATGCCGTTGGACTTGGTGGCGCTGGTCAGGTGCTTCTTGGGACGCGACTGCGCGAGCTCGAACGCGAACTTGAGCACGCGGTCCACGCCATGGCGCGACATGATGGACTCCTGCATCACGATCTCGCGCGGCGTGCCTTCGTACATGCGGCCACCGACGCTGGAGTACTCGCCCTCGGTGTTCTCGCGCACGATGTACATGTCGATCTCGCCGGGCGCGCGCGCGCTGCCGTCGCGCCGCACCACGGGTGCCACGATGCCGGGCATCAGTCGCGCGGGACGCAGGTTGATGTACTGGTCGAACTCACGGCGGAACAGCAGCAGCGAACCCCACAGCGAGACATGGTCGGCGATCTTCTCGGGCCAGCCCACGGCGCCGAAGTAGATCGCGTCGTGGCCGCCGATCTGCTCCTTCCAGTTGTCGGGCAGCATCTTGCCGTGCTTCTCGCAGTAGTCCCAGCTCGAGAAGTCGAAGTGGTCGAACTGCAGGTCGATGTTGAAGCGGCTGGCGGCCGCCTCCATCACGCGCAGGCCCTCGGGCATGACTTCCTTGCCGATGCCGTCGCCGGCGATCACGGCGATGCGTTTCTTGCTCATGGTGTGCTCCTCTTGGTGGTGGCAGGCGGGCGCACGACCAGCGCCACGCCGAAGGCCGTCAACGCTGTGCCGGCCAGGGTGAAAACGGTGATGGGTTCGCCGAACAGGACCCAGGCCATCAAGGCCGTGGTCGGCGGCACCAGGTACAGCAGGCTGGTCACGGCCGTGGCCGCGCCGCGCTGGATCATGAGGTACAGCAGCGAGCTGCCACCCAGCGTGAGCACGAGCACGGACCAGGCCATGGCGCCCACGAAATCGGCATTCCAGCGGATGGCTTCGGTCTCCAGCAGCCAGGCCAGCGGCAGCGCCACGAGCAGCGCCGCGCCGTTCTGCACGCAGTTGGCGGTGGGCACGGCACAGGGCTGCACATGCTGCTTCTGGTAGAGCGTGCCGATGGTGATGCAGGCCAGCGCCAGCACGGACAGCCCCAGCGTCTGCGCACTGACCTCGCCCTGCCCCAGCTTGTGCCAGACCACGAGCGCCAGGCCGCCGAAGCCCAGGGCCAGGCCCAGCCACTGGCGCGGCGCCACCTGGCCGCCGCGCGAGGCCACCCAGATGGCCGTGAGCACGGGCTGCAGCCCCACCAGCAATGCAACCAGGCCCGCGCCCATGCCCAGCTTGACGGCGGCCCACACGCCGCCCAGGTAGCCCGCGTGCATGAGCGCCCCCGTCACGGCCAGATGCCACCACTGCCGGCGGCCCACGGGCCAGGCCGCGCGCGCCAGCCGCGCCCAGATGCCGAAGCACAGCAGCGCCAGCGCGAAGCGCAGGGCCAGGAACTTGAGCGGCGGCGACTGCGGCATGCCGTAACGCGCGACGATGAAGCCCGTGCTCCAGATCAGCACGAACACGACGGGCATGGAACGCAGCCAGGCGGACGGGGTGTTCACCAGCCGCCCTCGCGTGCGGCGCAGCGCAGCTGCGAACGCTGGCCGGGCGCCGCGGTGGCGCTCATCGGGCCCTGGCCCGGATCTCGGGAATCGCCTTTTGCAGGTAATAGACCATGGACCACACCGTCAGCACGGCGGCGATCCAGATCAGCACGATGCCCCACAGCCCGGTGTCGATGACGCCGAACAGCTGGCCCTCGTAGAGCAGGAACGGGATGGCCACCATCTGCACCGTGGTCTTGAGCTTGCCGATCATGTGCACGGCCACGCTCTTGGACGCGCCGATCTGCGCCATCCACTCGCGCAGCGCGGAGATCGCGATCTCGCGGCCGATGATGATCAGCGCGACGAACACGTCGGCCCGGTTCAGGTGCACGAGCACGAGCAGGCTCGCGCAGACGAGGAACTTGTCGGCCACCGGGTCGAGGAAGGCGCCGAAGGCCGAGGTCTGGTTGAGCTTGCGCGCCAGGTAGCCGTCCAGCCAGTCCGTGGCCGCGAACAGCACGAACATCACGGTCGCGATCAGGTTGCAGGTGGCCGGCGGCAGCGGCAGATAGAACACCCCCACGATGAGCGGGATCGCGATGATGCGCGTCCACGTCATGATGGTCGGAATCGTCCAGAACATGCCGGGGATTGTGGCATGCGGGCAGGCGCCTTTGCGGCACCTGCGTGCGCGCTGTCAGTGCAGCGCGCGGTAGATGCGTTCGGCCAGTTCGCGCGAGACGCCTTCGACGGTGGCAATGTCGTCCACACTGGCCGCCGCCACGCCGCGCACGCCGCCGAAGCGCTGCAGCAGCCGGGCCCGGCGCTTGGGACCGATGCCGGGGATTTCCTCGATCCTGCTGCCGCCTGTGCGCACCTTGGCACGCGCCGCGCGCATGCCCGTGATCGCGAAGCGGTGGGCCTCGTCGCGGATCTGCGCCACCAGCATCAGCGCGGCCGAGTCGCGCGGCAACTGGGCCTTGGGCCGGCCGTCGGCGAACACCAACTCCTCCAGTCCCACCTTGCGGCCCTCGCCCTTCTCGACGCCGACGATGAGGCCGATGGGCAGGCCCAGCGCCTGGAACACCTCGCGCGCCATCGACACCTGGCCGCGGCCGCCGTCGACGAGCACGAGGTCGGGCATGCGGCCGCTGGGCTTGGGCGGCTCGGCAGCGACATCGGCAGACGCCGTGGCTGCGGCCGGCGCCTCGGCGACCACATCCGCATCCCCCTCCACGTCGGCGGCCGGTCCAGCGCTCGCTTCGGCCGCGGCCTGCGGCGAGTACTTGGCGTAGCGCCGCGTGAGCACCTGGCGCATGGCGGCGTAGTCGTCGCCACCCGTGATGCCCTCGATCTTGAAGCGGCGGTACTCCGAGCTCTGCATGCGGTGCTGCTCGAACACCACGCAGGAGGCTTGGGTGGCCTCGCCGGCCGTGTGCGAGATGTCGAAGCACTCGATGCGGAACTTCTCGAGCACATCCGGCGCCAGGTCCAGCGCCTCGACCAGCGCGCGCGTGCGCGCCTGCTGCGAGCCCTCCTCGGCCAGCAGTCGGGCCAGCTGCAGTGCGGCGTTCTTCTCGGCCATCTCCAGCCACTGGCGGCGCTGCTCGCGCGGCTGGTGCTGGGCTGTCACGCGGGTGCCACTGTCGGCCGACAGCGCGCTGATCAGGTCCTTGGACACGGCCTCGCTCGTGATCAGCAGCGGCGGCACGGCCACGCCCGTGTAGTGCTGCGCGATGAAGGCCTCCAGCACCTGGACCTCCACGGGCTGGGCCGGCAGCGCATCGCTCTCGGCCTCGGCGGCCTGCAAGGCCACGGCATCGTCCACATGGCTCGGGAAGTAGGGTCGGTCGCCCAGGTGGCGGCCGCCGCGCACCATGGCCAGGTTCACGCAGGCGCGCCCGCCATGGACCTTGACGGCCAGGATGTCGGCGTCCTTGTCCGAGCCGGTGTCCACCGACTGCTGGTGCAGCACGCGCGACAGCGCGCCCATCTGGTTGCGCAGCTCGGCCGCCTTCTCGAATTCGAGCTTCTCGGCGTGCGCCATCATGCGCTGCTCCAGGGTCTTGAGCACCTGCTGCGTCTCGCCGTCGAGGAAGCGCTCGGCGTTGCGCACGTCCTCGGCATAGTCGGCGGGCGCGATGTGGTGCACGCAGGGGCCCGAGCAGCGCTTGATCTGGTAGAGCAGGCAGGGACGCGTGCGGTTCATGAAGACCGTGTCCTCGCAGGTGCGCAGGTGGAACACCTTTTGCAGCAGCAAGATGGACTCCTTGACCGCCCAGGCGTTCGGGAAGGGGCCGAAGTAGCGGTGCTTCTTGTCCACCGCGCCGCGGTAGTAGGCCACGCGCGGAAAGTCCGAGGGCGCGGTCTGGCGCGAGGTCGACTGCTCGGTCGCGCCGGCGGCCGTGATCTTGAGGTAGGGGTAGCTCTTGTCGTCCCGGAACAGGATGTTGTACTTGGGCCCCAGCGCCTTGATCAGGTTGTTCTCGAGCAGCAGCGCCTCGGCCTCGGAGCGCACGACCGTGGTCTCCATGCGCACGATGGCGGCCACCATGTGGCCGATGCGCGTGCCGCCGTGGGTCTTCTGGAAGTAGCTGGAGACGCGCTTCTTGAGGTCGCGCGCCTTGCCGACATAGAGCAGTTGGTCGGCGGCGTCGAAATAGCGGTACACGCCCGGCAGCGCGGGCAGCGCGGCCACCTGGGCCAGCAGTTCATCGGAATGCATCGAGGGCATGGCCGTATTGTGGCCGTGGCCCGGCATCCGGGTCGGCACCCGGGTCGGCATCCAGGTCCGCGCGCCCCGCCCGACGCCCGGGCGAAAGAACCTCGTGGGACCGGTGCTTTGGACGTCAGCGGAAGTTGCTGTCATGCTCGGCCCGTCTTCCACCGCCGCACCACCGTCACCCCAGCCGTATGC
>DATKFT010000396.1:0-3339 GCA_035544335.1 Pseudorhodoferax sp. | reverse complement strand
GCCAAGGCCTTTGCGTTGGAAGTGGCCGACAAGCACGCGGCGGGTGGTCCGCTGCCGCGCGTGCGCGACCTGCCTTGCAAGCATCCTCAGGGCGACGCCTACTTCCAGTTCGCACGCAACATGGTCAAGGGCATGGCCAAGAACTACCCGGCCCCGGCCCGCTGCGTGGACACGGTGGAGAACGCCGCGCGCAAGAAGTTCGACGAAGGCATGGCCCTGGAGCGCGAAGCCTTCATGCAACTGATGTGGTCGCCCGAGTCGCGCGCACTGCGCCACCTGTTCATGGCCGAGCGCGCGGCCTCCAAGATCGCCGACGTGCCCTCGGACACGCCAGTGCGCGAGATCAAGACCGTGGGCGTCATCGGTGCCGGCACCATGGGCGGCGGCATCTCCATGAACTTCCTGAACGCGGGCATCCCCGTGACCATCCTGGAGACCAAGCAGGAAGCGCTGGACCGTGGCGTGGCCACCATCCGCAAGAACTACGAAGCCCAGGTCAAGAAGGGCAAGCTCACCCAGGAAAAGTACGACCAGCGCATGGCCCTGCTGAGCACCACGCTGTCATATGACGCGCTCAAAAACGCCGACCTCATCATCGAGGCCGTGTTCGAGGAGCTGGGCGTCAAGGAAACCGTGTTCAAGCAGCTGGACGAGGTGGCCAAGCCTGGTGCCATCCTGGCCTCCAACACCTCCACGCTGGATGTGGACAAAATCGCCGCCTTCACCAAGCGCCCGCAGGACGTGGTGGGCATGCACTTCTTCAGCCCCGCCAACGTGATGAAGCTGCTGGAAGTGGTGCGCGGCAAGCACACCGCCAAGGACGTGCTGGCCACCGTGATGAAGCTGGCCAAGAAGATCAAGAAGACCGCCGTGGTCTCGGGCGTGTGCGACGGCTTCATCGGCAACCGCATGGTCGAGCAGTACGGCCGCCAGGGCGGCTTCCTGCTCGACGAGGGCTGCACGCCCGAGCAGGTGGACAAGGCGATCGAGAAGTTCGGTTTCGCGATGGGCCCGTTCCGCATGGGCGACCTGGCCGGCAACGACATCGGCTGGGCGATCCGCAAGCGCCGCTATGTCGAGAAGCCCGGCATGAAGTACAGCAAGACGGCCGACCTGCTCTGCGAGCGTGGCCGCTTCGGTCAGAAGACCGGCGCGGGCTGGTACGACTACAAGCCGGGCAAGCGCGACGCGATCCCGAACGCCGAGGTCGTGCAGATGATCGAGGAGCACCGCAAGGCGCTGGGCATCACGCCGCGCAAGATCTCCGACGAGGAGATCGTGCAGCGCCTGGTGTTCGCGCTCGTCAACGAGGCCGCCCACATCCTGGAAGAAGGCATCGCCAACAAGGCCAGCGACATCGACGTGGTCTACATCTTCGGCTATGGCTTCCCCGTGCACCGCGGCGGCCCCATGCTCTACGCGGACCAGGTCGGCCTGTTCAACGTGGTGCAGGCCATGCAGCGCTTCGCGAAGAACCCGCTCGACGATGCCGCGTTCTGGCAGCCCGCACCGCTGCTGGCGCGCCTGGCCGCCGAAGGCAAGACCTTCAACTGATCCTCCCGAAGCACAAGGAATCGCCATGACCCGAGCCGTCATCGTCTCCACCGCCCGCACGCCGCTCGCCAAGAGCTGGAAGGGTGCCTTCAACATGACCCACGGCGCCACGCTGGGCGGCCATGCCGTGCAGCACGCCGTGCAGCGCGCCGGCATCGATCCCGCCGAGGTGGACGACGTCCTCATGGGCTGCGCCAACCCCGAAGGCGAGACCGGCGCCAACATCGCGCGCCAGATCGCGCTGCGCGCAGGCCTGCCCATCACCACCTCGGGTGTCACGGTCAACCGTTTCTGCTCGTCCGGCCTGCAGACCATCGCGATGGCCGCGCAGCGCATCATCGCGGGCGAGGGCGACGTCTATGTCGCCGGCGGCGTGGAGAGCATCTCCTGCGTGCAGCAGGAGATGAACACCCACATGCTGGCCGACCCCTGGCTCGTCAAGAACAAGCCCGAGATCTACTGGAACATGCTGCAGACCGCCGAACAGGTGGCCAAGCGCTACAACATCGCGCGCGACGCCATGGACGAGTACGGCGCGGCCAGCCAGCAAAAGGCCACGGCGGCGCTGGAAGCCGGCCTGTTCAAGGACGAGATCGCCCCCATCACCGTGACCGCGGGCGTGGCCGACAAGGTCATGGGCCTGACGACCAAGCAGGTCACGGTGGAGAACGACGAAGGCATCCGCGCGGGCACGACCAAGGAAGGCATCAGCGGCATCCGCCCGGCGATCCCGGGCGGGCTGATCTCGGCCGGCAACGCGAGCCAGTTCAGCGACGGTGGCGGCGCCTGCGTGCTCATCGAGGAAAGCCTGGCCGAAAAGCGTGGCTTGAAGCCCCTGGGCCGTTTCCTGGGCTTCGCGGTCGCGGGCTGCGAGCCCGACGAGATGGGCATCGGCCCCGTGTTCGCGATCCCCAAGGTGCTGGGGCGCCTGGGCCTGAAAGTCGGCGACATCGACCTGTGGGAACTCAACGAGGCGTTCGCGGTGCAGGTCATCTACTGCCGCGACAAGCTGGGCATCCCCGGTGACCGGCTCAACGTCAACGGCGGCGCGATCGCGGTGGGCCACCCCTACGGCGTGTCGGGCCAGCGCCTGACAGGCCATGCGCTGATCGAGGGCAAGCGCCGCGGCGCCAAGAAGGTCGTCGTGACCATGTGCATCGGCGGCGGCATGGGCGCGGCCGGCGTGTTCGAGGTGCTCTGATGGCCGAGCCGGTGCCGACGGCCGCAGAGTTCCTCGCGTTCGGCCGCCAGGTGCTGGCATCGCAGCCCTTCAGCCAGCTGCTGGGTGCGGAGCTGTCCGCGCTGGAGCCCGGTTTTGCCGAGCTGCAGCTGCCGCTGGCAGCGCAGTTGCAGCAGCAGAACGGCTTCGCCCATGGCGGCGCCCTCAGCTACCTGGCCGACAACGCGCTGACCTTCGCGGGCGGCACGGCGCTGCGCGTGCCCGTCGTGACGGCCGAGTTCAAGATCAACTACCTGCGCCCCGGCATCGGCGAGCGGCTCGTCGCGCGTGCCCGCGCCGTGCACGTTGGCCGCTCCCAGGCCGTCTGCAGCTGCGAGGTGTTCGCGCTGCAGGACGGTGCCGAAAAGCTCTGCGCGCTCGCGCAGGGCACGATTGCCGCCTTGCCCGAGAAAGCCACGCCATGAGCCTGCGCCCCCTGCTGGACTTCCTGCTGTACGACTGGCTGCAGGCCGAGAACCTGACCGCGCGTGCGCGCTACGCCGAGCATTCGCGCGAGACCTTCGACGCCGTGCTGGACACCTGCGAGCGCATCGCGCGCGAGAAGT
>DATKFT010000395.1:0-11351 GCA_035544335.1 Pseudorhodoferax sp. | reverse complement strand
GGTCCCGACCCCACGCTGGGCGACCTCTCCAGCTCGCTGCTGCGCCTGATCGAGGCGAAGACCGGACGCCGCGGCAACCATGCCGAACAACGCCTCGGAGCGCGCGAGGCGACGGCGCAGGAAGCCGCGCTGCTGCACCTGCCGCCCCGCAGCCATGTGTTCCAGCTCGAGTGGATCGTCTACGACGAAGCCGACAAGCCCCTGGAGTACTTCATCGCGTCGCTGGACATCTCGCGCTACGAGTTCCTGTCCACGATCGCGCCCGAGCCACAAGGCGTGCAGGCCGGCGCGCGCGCGGGACGCCATTCGCCCTGGGCCGCCTAGGGGCCTCGTCCGGCCCCCTCCCGCAGCTAGCGGTGGCTAAGGCCGCAAGGGCACGAGCGGCGCGCGCGAACAGGGTTCCAGCGTGGTCACGAGCTGCTGCAGCAGCGCCAGCAAAGCCACCCGCTGCACGGCGTCGAAGGGCGCCATCAGGCGTTCGTAGGCGGCTTCGGCCGGCGCCTGCGAGCGCTGCATGAGCGCCCTGCCCTGGGCGGTGAGCGTCAGCACGCGGCGGCGCCGGTTGCCGGGGTCCGCGCAGCGGTGCACGAGGCCGCGCGACTCCAGCCCGCGCAGCAGCAGCGAGACCGTGACCTTGTCCAGGCCAATGGCACGCGCCACCGAGGACTGGTCCAGCGTGGCATCGGCCTGCAGCACGGCCAGCACCGCGAACTGGCCGGTCGTCATGGGCAGTTCGCCGCAGGCCTCCTCGAAGATCGACACCGAGATCTGGTGCGCGCGGCGCAGCAGGAAGCCGGGCCTGGCGTACAGCAGTTCGGCCAGCGCCGGCGGCGCGCTGCAGGCCTGCGCCTCGGCGGGGCTCGGTGCCGGCATGGCGGGTGGACGGTCCAACGACATGGGTTCTCTGGCCTCCGGTGTCAGGCAGAGGCCCGGTGGCCACTGAGGTCGGCGCCGGCCCGTGGCGCCAGCCGCAGGTAGTGCGGCAGCGCCGCCAGCGCCACCAGCGCGACCAGGCCGAAGGCCCAGGCGAAGTCGGATGCGGCGGGCTGGCTGCGCCCGCCCCACAGCGCGGCCATGTCCACCACCAGGGCCGACAGCGAGATGCCCAGCGTCACGCCGAGCTGCTGGCCCATGGTGTTGAGCGTGGTGGCCGGCGCCACCTGCTGCGGCGCCAGGCCCGAGTAGGCGATGGCGGCCAGCGCGTTGAACTGGATGGAGCGGAAAAAGCCCGCGACCGAGGCCACGCAGGCAATCGCCGCCAGGCCCCACGAGGCCTGGAAGGCCGCGCAGGCCGCCAGGCCCAGCGCGCACAGCACGCCGTTGACCAGCAGCACGCGGCGAAAGCCCCAGCGCCGCAGCATGCCCGCCGTCTGCGTCTTGGTGACGAAGGCCACGGCACCGCTGGCCAGCAGTGCCAGGCCGCTCTGCACGGCCGTGAAGCCCAGGCCGACCTGCAGCATCAGCGGCAGCAGGAAGGGCAGCGCCCCATAGCCCACGCGCACGAGCGCGCCGGCCCAGAACGAGGTGCGGAAGGTCTGCACGCGCAGCAGCTCGAACGCGAGGAAGGGCACGGCGGCCTGGCGGCTGCGCCAGCGGTAGGCCGCCACGAGCAGCACGAGACCGAGCGCCGTCGCGCCCACGGCCAGCGGCAGCTCTGCCACATCGCGCACATGGCGCACGGCCTCGAGCGCGCCGATCACGAGCGCGAGCACCAGGCCCAGCAGCGCCCAGGCCACGAGGTCGAAACGCGCCTCGGCGGGCTGGCGGATCTGCGGCATCCAGCGCCCCGCGGCCCACAGGCCCAGGAGGCCGATCGGCACGTTGATCAGGAAGATGCCGTGCCAGGACCACCAGGTCGTGATCAGCCCGCCCAGCGGCGGGCCGAGCAAGGGCCCCAGCATGGCCGGCGTGATCATCCAGGCCAGCGCCAGCACGAGCTGGCCGCGCGGCGTGCTGTGCACGATGGCCATGCGGCCCACAGGCACCATGAGCGCCGCGCCCATGCCCTGCAGCGCGCGCGCCACCGTCAGCGTCGCCAGGTCCGGCGCCAGCGCGCACAGCACCGAGGCGCCGACAAAGACCCAGATCGCGGCACGGAACACCGTGCGCGTGCCCCAGCGCGCGGCCAGGTGGCCACCGGTCGGGATGAACGCGACCGCGCACAGCAGGTACACCGTCATCGTGAGGTTCAGCGTGAGCGGCCCCACGCCCAGCGCCAGCGCGATGTCGGGAATCGCGGGCGCGATGATGGTCGAGTCCAGCTGCTCCATGAAGAAGGCCAGGCCGACCAGCAGCGACAGCGGGCGCCACGAGGCAGCCGGTGCTGGGGTGGATGGGGACGCGGGGAGCTTGGGTGGCATGCGGCGAAAGAGAACCTGCGGCCGGCATGCGCATGGTTAGCACACGCACCATCCGGGCGACGGTGCAGCCGGCTCGGCGCGATTGTGGCGCCCTCTGCGCCCGACCACTGCTCGAAAACCGAATAAGCAGCGTCGTTTTCATTCGTTTGCCGATGGCTGCGCGCTTCCTAGCATCTGCATTCCACGGCCACTGCCGCGCCAACAGTTAGCTTGCTAACCATGGCGGCCCAGGCCTTTGTCTACCCGCCCACGCCCTTTGCACATGACGACCTTCTCCCTCGCCGATGCGGCCTGGCTCGCGCAGCACCGCGCCGATGCCGACCTCGTCCTGCTCGACACCCGTTCGGCCAAGGACTACTGGTCCGGCCACCTCGAAGGCGCACGCCACCTGGACGCGGCCGTGCTGGCCCTGCCCACGACCGATGCGCCGGCCATCGCGCGCTTCCAGGCCCTGCTCACGCAGCTGCTGTCGGCGCTGGGCATCGCGGCCGACGACCGCGTGCTGGTCATCGGCGCGGCCGGCGAGGTGAACGCCTCGCGCGCGGCCTGGGCCCTGGGCTATGCCGGCGTGCGCGACATCATCCTGCTCGACGGCGGCCTGGCCGCACTGCCCACCCCCACCCTGGTGCAGGCGGCGCCGGCTGTGACGGCACAGCCGTTCACGCTGCGCCCGGTCGCGGCCTGGCTGGCCAGCGCACAGCAACTGCACGAACAGCGCGCCGGCACCGTGGTCGATGCGCGCGAGCATGTCGAATTCCTCGGCGAGCGCTCGAACGCGCGCCGCCATGGCCGCGTGCCCGGCGCGCGCCACTGGGACACGCGGCTGGAGGTCGAGGCCGACGGCCGCTTCCGCCCGGCCGCGGCGCTGGCCGCCGACCTGGCCGCGCTGGCCGCGCCCGATGAACGCGTGGTCGCGTACTGCGGTGGCGGCGGCCGTGCCGCCCGCACCTTCATCGCACTGCAACTGGCCGGCCACCGCGACGCTGCCGTCTACCCCGCATCCTGGAACGAATGGGGCAACCGCGACGACCTGCCGCTCGAACACGGCGCGCCCACCGCAACGACCTCGACCACCGCGGCCTGACCCCTCCCCCACCACCTCCTCCCCACCCATCCCATGAGCGCACTGCTGATCGAAGAAGAACGCCTGGACGCCGCCCAGCCCCGCATCCTGGATGTCGCGCAATACCTCGGCGCCACCCAGACACTGGACGGCGTCTCGCTGGACCCCTACTCGCCCGTGGTCGGCGCCCATGTGCGCGGTCTGCGGCTGGACGGCCAGACGCCGCCCAGCGAGGCCGTGCGGCAATTCCTGTACGCCGGCCTGCTGCGCTACGGCTTCCTGGCCTTCGAGCCCGGCACGGTCCAGGCCCAGCACTTCGGCCAGCTGGCCGGCCTGTTCGGCACGGCGCGGCTCATGAACACGCCGCACACGCCCGCGACCCGGGACAACGACAACAAGGTCAACACCATCGACTCGCAGGTCAAGAAGACCCGCATGAACTACATCTGGCACATCGACCAGGCCTTCCGCAACGCACCGCCGCGCTTCACGGCGCTGTTCGGCCAGACCGTGCCGGCCTTCGGCGGCGACACGCTGTTCACGAACGCGACGGCCGCCTACGACCTGCTGGACCCGCTGCTCGCGCGCTACCTGGAGACGCTGACGGCCGTGCACGACGTGGAGACGCAGGGCTTTCTGACGCTCGCCTACCAGGACGCCGCCGAACTGGCCGCGCAGCGCGCCAAGACGCCGCCGATCGAGGCGCCGCTGATCCGCCTGCACCCGGAGACCGGCCGCAAGCAGATCTACGCCAACGAGCTGTACACGCAGCGCATCCTGGGGCTCTCGCGCTCGGCCAGCCAGGGCCTGCTGGAGGTGCTGTTCGACCTGATCCGCTCGCCCGACGTGCAGACGCGCTTGCGCTGGCAGCAGGGCACGGCGCTGATCTGGGACAACCGCACCGTGCAGCACCGTGGCGTGGGCGACTTCGGCACCAGCCACCGGCGGCTGCACCGCGCCGTCATCGAGTGACCCCTTGTTTCCAGCCGGCCTGCCGCAGCGCACACCGGCCCCTCTCCTTTCGACCATGAACCGCAGAAATCTCCTGAAGTCGGCCGCCACCTTCGGCGCCGCCAGCCTGGCCGGCGCGGCCAGCCTGCCCAGCTTCGCCCAGGGCAAGCCGGTCCGCATCACGTTGCCCTCGCCGGGCAGCGCGGGCTCGGCCTGGCGCCCCGTCATCGAGCGGCTCAAGCTGCAGACCGATCCGGACCTGCAGCTGCAATGGGTGGTCGCCGACCCCGGCAAGATGCAGACCCAGCTCAGCGCAGGCACGCTGGACATCGGCGTGTTCGGTGCCGTGGGGCTGGCCACGCTGGTCAACCGCGGCAGCGACATCGAGCTGTTCGGCCCGGCGCTCAACAACCACGGCCGCTGGATCGTGCCGGCCGACAGCCCTTACAAGTCGCCGCGCGACCTGGTCGGCAAGACCATCGCCTCCACGGCCGAGACCAGCGAGACCTGGCAGCAGGCCCGCATCGCGGCCTCGCTGTCGGGCATCGACCTCAGGAAGGACCTCAAGGTCATCTTCGGCTCGCCGACCGCGAACCTCGCGCTGTTCGAGCGCGGCGACGTGGACGCCATCATCACGCTGGAGCCCACGGCCACGCGCCTGGTCGGCCGCGGCGCGCGCGAGATCGCCCGCGTGGCCGACACCTGGAAACAGTCCACGGGCCAGACCGAAGACCCCATCCTCGTGGGCCTGGCCGCGAGCCGCAGATGGCTGGACGCGAACCGCGAGACCGCGCTCAAGGTGGTGGAGCTGTTCAAGCGCGTGAACGGCGCGATCCGCCAGCAGCCCCAGGTGCTCAGCACCGTGGCGGCCGAGGTCGGCCTCAAGCCCGAGGAGACCCAGGCGATCGCGCTGCTGCCCGAGCGTCTCGCGCCGTCCTATGCCACGCGCTGGGACGCACAGGTGTTCGCGACCATCGACAAGCAGCTCGAGGTCGCCACCCGCCTGGGCATCCTGGAGCGCGCGCCCGCGGGCAAGATCTACCGGCAGCTGTGATGCAAACCGCCGCCGAATCCCTCGCGCGCCCGGCCGGCGGCTCCGTCGCCTGGACGCGGCTGCGCGCGACCGTGCTGGGCCTGTGGCCGCAGGCGGCGTTCTTCGTGCTGCTCGTGCTGGGCTGGGAACTCATGGCGCGCTGGCTGCATTCGCCGCTGGTGCCGGGCACCGGACCGATCTTCCGCGAGCTGCAGAAGATCACGCTGGACGGCTTCGCGTTCCACGAGATCTGGACCACCTTCATGCGCATGTCGCTGGGCTTTCTGCTGGCATTGGCGGTGGCGCTGCCGATCGGCATCGGTTCGGCCGTCTCGCGCAACACCGCGCGCTTCTTCGAGCCCGGCATCATCCTGGGCCTGACCGTGCCCGGCCTGGTCTGGGCGCTGCTGTGCGTGATCTGGTTCGGCGTGAGCCTGTGGTCGCCCGTGATCTCGGTGGCGCTGGGCGTGCTGCCCTCGCTGGTCATCGCGGTGCAACAGGGTGTGCGCTCGCTGAGCCTGGAGACCGTGGAGATGACGCGCGTGTTCCGGCTGCGGCGCAGCGCGGTGCTGCGCCGCATCTGGCTGCCGCTGCTCTACGCCTTCCTGGTCTCGGGCTGCCGCATCGGCTTTTCGATCGCCTGGAAGGTGATCGTGCTGGTCGAGATCTTCGGCATGTCCGACGGCGTGGGCTACCAGCTCAACGCACAGTTCAGCACGCAGAACGTGGAGGGCGTGATCGCCTGGACGCTGGCCTTCTGGATCGCGATGATCGCCGTGGAGCACGGCATCTTCCGCCCCCTCGACAAACACGCCAACCACTGGAAGAAGGTGTCCGCCCATGGGCAGTGAGATCGTCCTGCGCGACCTGAAGAAGAGCTTCGGCACGCCGACCGGAGAGCGCGGTCGCACCATCTTCGATGGCCTGGGCATGACCGTGCGCTCGGGCGAGCTCGTGGCCCTGGTCGGCCCCTCGGGCTGCGGCAAGTCGACCTTGCTGAACCTCGTCGCGGGCCTGGACATCCCCTCGCGCGGCGAGGTGCGCTTCGAGCGCGACCGCGATGCGATCGACCTCAGCGTCGTGTTCCAGCAGCCGCGGCTCGTGGACTGGCTGACCGTGCAGGAAAACATCGAACTCGTGTTCGACCGCGACCGGTCGCCCCAGGGCCAGCCGCACGCGGTGGCCCGCGACCTGCTCGCGCGCGTGGAACTGCAGGAGCATGCGCGCAGCTACCCGCAGTTCCTGTCAGGCGGCCAGAAGCAGCGCGTGGCCATCGCGCGCGCGTTCGCGCTGCGGCCCGACGTGCTGCTGCTCGACGAGCCTTTCAGCGCGCTCGACGAGCTGACCGCGCGCCGGCTGCGCCAGCTGCTGCAGGACCTCTGGCTGGACGGCGCGCAGCCGCGCCCCACGGGCATCCTGGTCACGCACAACATGATGGAGGCGGCCTTCCTGGCCGACCGCATCTATGTCATGAGCGGGCATCCCGCGCACTTCTCGGCCGTCATCGACGTCGACGTGCCGCGCCCGCGCGACCCGGACGACCCCGCGCTGTTCGCGGTGCACCGTGCCGTGATGGCGGCGCTGGCGCACTGAGCGCCACCCGGACGCTCAGCCGCGGGAGACCGATGACCCCGCTGGCACCGGTGACGCCGTGCAGTCCGGCACCGCCACGCGCTGCAGCGGATCGCCGTCCACCGTGCCCAGGATCGGCGCCTGGCGCGCACTGCGCACAGGCAGTGCAGGCCACCAGCGCGCCGTTGCGACGGCCTCCACGAGCGGCTCGCTGGGCCGGCCCGGCTGCAGCACGCGCACGTCCTGGCCGCTGCACGCGGCCTGCTGCAGCACGCGTTCGGCCGGTTCGGTCCAGGTGTGCGGGGCCAGCTGCATGAGCCCCCAGTGCACGGGCACCATGCGCCGCCCGCCCACGAGGCGGTGGGCCTGCAGCGCCATCTCGGGCCCCAGGTGCGCATCGGGCCAATGGCCGTCGTACTCGCCCGCATCGACGAGCGTGAGGTCGAAGGGTCCCAGCCGTTCGCCGATCTCGGCCAGCGTGTCGTGCTGCCCCGTGTCGCCCGAGAACCAGACCGCATGCCGGGCGCCGTGCAGCGCGAAGCCGGCCCACAGCGTCTGGTTGCTCGCGTTGGACAGACGCCCCGAGGAATGCCGGGCCGGCGTGGCCGTGACGCGCACCTCGCCCACGGTGGTCTGCTGCCACCAGTCCAGCTCCTGGATCCGCGCCGGCGCGATGCCCCAGCGCTCCAGGTGCGCGCCCACGCCCAGCGGCACGATGAAGCGCGTGTGCCAGTCCCGCATGGCCTGGATGGTGCGCATGTCCAGGTGGTCGTAGTGGTCGTGCGAGATCAGGACCGCATCGATGGGCGGCAGCTCCGACAGCGCCAGCGGCGCCTCGTACCAGCGCTGCGGGCCGATCCAGTCCACGGGCGAGGCACGCGCGCTCCACACGGGGTCGATCAGCACGCGCACGGCACCGAGCTCGAGCAGCGTGGACGAATGCCCGAACCAGGTCACGCGCAGCCCCGAGGCCGGCGGCTGCGCGAGCGCCGCGGGCACGGGGCGCACCACCTCCAGGGGCGCCTGCGGCACGGCGTCGGGGTTGGCGGGAGCGAAGGCCGCGTCCCACAGCCCGCCCCGGACATCGACCCAGGACCGCTGCGGGTTGTCGAACGCGCGCCCCTGCCATTGCGGCGAGGCCCGCACGGCCTGCAGGCGCTCTCCCGCGTGCGGGGAGAACGCCGCACCGAAGGCCGGCCAGCGCAGCGCGCCACAGGCGGCCAGCACCAGGGTGGGCAGCACCACGGCCGCCGCGATCGCCAGCCAGCGCCACGCGCGGTGCCTGGCCGCCGGCCGGGCGGTCGCGGCGCTGGAACGGGCGTCCTCGGCGGGTGCTGGGTGTCGGGCGGGCTGGTTCACGGGCGGCTTCACGGGCGGTTTCACGGGGATCCAGGACAGAAGGCCGGCGATCCGCAGCGGCCTCCCGGGCCTGCAGCCGCCGCCCCGGGGCTGGATCCGATTCTCGGGCCGGCGCGACGCGCCGGCCAGGCGAAGCGCAGCGGCGGGCGGTGCCGCCCGGCCCTACCCGCCCTGGCCCGCCAGGACCTGGCCCCTGCCCGCGCTGCGCCTCACCGCGACAAGCTCGCCAGGTCGTAGCCGGCCACGCGCTTGTAGCCGTCGGTGATCGCCAGGATCTCCTCGCGCGACATCACATCGTCGATGTTCTCGAAGGGCTGGTCCCCGGTGCGTTCGTAGACCTCGCGCAGCACCGCGTCCGGCGGGTTGTGCCGGTTGGTCTGGACGATCGCGGCCGTGACGGGCAGCCGCACGGCCTCGTAGGCCTGCAGCGCAGCCGGCACATCGGCGGTGCCGGCCAGCCGGTCCGCCAGCGTGCGCGCGTCCAGGATGGCCTGGCCCGCACCGTTGGAGCCCCGCGGCACCATGGGATGGGCCGCATCGCCCAGCAGCGTGATACGGCCCTGGGTCCACCAGGGCAGCGGGTCCTGGTCGATCATGGGGAACTCCAGCACGGTGTCGGCGGCGCGGATCATCGCGGGCACATCGAGCCAGCCGAAGTGCCAGTCCGCGAACACGCCGATGAAGTCCTCCACCCGGCCGGCGCGGTTCCAGTCGCGCTTCTCATAGACCGGCGTGGACACTTCGGCGACCCAGTTGATGAGCTGCAGCCCCTGGGCGTCCAGCGCGTTGCGGATCGGGTAGATCACCATCTTGCCCGGCGTCAGCCAGCCGGCCCGCACATAGGTGGCGCCGCCGAAGAAGGGCTTGCAGCGCGTGACCCCGCGCCACATGTTCACGCCCGAGTACTTCGGCTCGCTCTCGGTCGGATGCAGCTGCCTGCGCACCACCGAATGCAGGCCGTCGCAGGCGATGAGCCCATCGGCCCGGCGCGCCGGCAGCGCACTGCCATCGGGTGCGGTGAAGAAGGCGGTCGCGCCCGTGGCGTCCTGCGCCACCGCCGTGCATTTGTGGCCGGTGTGCAGCCGGTCGGCGCCCACGCGCTCGAGAAAGGCCTGCAGCAGCACCATCTGCAGATCGCCACGGTGCACCTGGAACTGCGGCGTGGCGTAGCCGGCCGCAAAGCCGGTGGCCTCGGTGTGGACGTGCTGGCCGAAGCGGTTGTAGAAGGTCGTGGCCTCGGTGTTGACGGCCAGCTGCGCGATGGCCTCGTTCAGGCCCAGGCCGGCGAGCACCTTGGTCGAATGCGGCAGCAGGCTCACGCCGACACCGATCGCGCGGATCTCCGGTGCGGCTTCGTAGACGCGGCAGGCGATGCCGCGCTGGTGCAGTGCCAGCGCGAGTGTGAGGCCGCCGATGCCGCCGCCGATGATGCTGATTTCCATGGTTCTGTCTCTTGCGTTGTCAGGAAAGGAAAGCGGCTCAGTCCACCTGGAGCTTGGCCGAGCGGATGACCTCGGCCCAGCGGGCGAAGTCCTTCTGCGTGAGTTCGGCCAGGGCCTGCGGCGTGCTGCCGGTCGCCTGCAGGCCCTGCGCGGAGAGGGTGCGCTGTACGTCGGGCATCTTCAGAATCGCGTTGACCTCGCGGTTCACCGTCGCGACGATCTCGGGCGCGGTGCCGGCGGGCAGGTACAGGGCGTACCACATGTCCACATCGACGTCCTTGATGCCCGAGGCCTCTTCGAGCGAGGGAACGTCCGGCGTCACGGCCGTGCGCTGGGCGCCGCCACCGGCCAGCATCTGCATCTTTGCGCCACGCACATGCTGCAGCACCTGGTGCACGGGCAGGAAGGCCACATCCACCTGCCCGGCCAAGAGGTCGCTGACCAGGTTGGCCGAGCCCTTGTAGGGAATGTGCACGGCGCTGAAGCCGGCCCGGCTCCTGAACAGCTCCATGGCCAGATGGTGCGGCGTGCCGCTGCCCGGGGATCCGTAGTTGATCTGGCCCGGGTTGGCCTTGGCCAGTGCCACCAACTCCTTGACCGAGCTGGCCGCAAAGCCGGGCCGTGTGACCAGCGCCAGGCTGCCCAGGGCCACGGTCGTGACCGGTGCGAAATCGCGGCTCGGGTTGAAGCGCACGCCCTTCATGAGGCTGGGCGTGATGACGATGGTGTTGACCGTCATCAGATAGGTGTAGCCATCGGCCGGTGCGGCGGCCGCGACCTCGGTGCCGATGTTGCCGCTGGCACCGGGGCGGTTCTCCGTGACCACGCCCACCTGCCAGAGATCCTGCAGCTTCTGGCCGATGGTGCGGCCCAGCACATCGATGCCACCGCCCGGCGAAAAGGGCACGAGCATGCGGATGGGCCGGTTGGGATAGGCCCCCTGTGCGAACGCGTTCGCGCCCGTCCATCCGGCGGCGGCAGCGACGGCCGAGAGGCACAGCGACAACGTATCACGGCGACGAAGAGAGGACATGGTGGGCGGTGGGAAGTGGTGTGGGTGCACGCATTGAAGCAGCGCACAATCCATATGTGAAGTTGAAATATCGTATGAACTGATATTGGATATAGATCAATCCATGCTCAACATTTCCCACCGCCAGCTGCGCGCATTCCTGCTCATCGCGCGGCTCAAGAACTTCTCGCGCGCAGCGGACCAGCTGCACATCGCACAGTCGGGGCTGAGCCTCATGGTCCGGGAACTGGAGGAGCAGCTGGGCTTTCGGTTGTTCAACCGCACCACGCGGCACGTCAGCCTGACCGAGCTCGGCGCCCAGCTGCTGCCCGTCGCGGAGCGCAACGTGCAGGAGCTCGAAGCGGTCGCGGCACGGCTTGGCGCGACCGCGAAAGTGGCGCGACAGACCTTGACCGTGGGCGCGCCGCCGCAGACCTGCGCGAACCTGCTGCCCGAACTGATCGCCCGGTTCGCCACGCTGCGGCCCGACGTGCGGATCAAGGTGGTCGACGCCGACATCGGCAGCATCTCCAGCCTCGTGCAGAGCGGCGAGGTCGAC
>DATKFT010000394.1:0-3185 GCA_035544335.1 Pseudorhodoferax sp. | reverse complement strand
GCTGGTGTGCCCGTCGAGCAGCACATCAGGGAAGACAAGGGTCGAGCGGTCGAAGCGGCCATCGTCGTCTTCGAGACCGAATCGGAATCGCTCGATGCCAATTTCCATGCTGTCGGCGTGCAGGAAGGAGAGCATTGCGGTCATCTCAACCGAGAACCCCAATCGCGCCAACTCTCTACGAAACGCTTCTACGATGGCAATGAGGTCCTGCTCATACCGTATGCTCGCAAGGACAGCCCTGCCGCCTTCAGCGGCCCAGCGCTCAACTTTAACTGCTTCCAAATAGCCGTTACGGAAAAGCTGGCTGTATCCATGTGAGCCCTCAGCGCCCGCATGTCGAATAGCCAGCGCCCCGTCGATGTTAAGTCGGTATGACCCGGCGCCACCGGCGAGCAACGGTATTGGCTGGTCATGCGCATAGGGAGTCGGGTCAACACTTATCGCACCCAACATTGACTGTGTCGGGACCAAATGCAGAACCTGAATCGTGCCCCGACGCAACGGAACGGGCGCCATCTGCGAAATCAGCTTGCCGAGTCGTTCAGTTCGGAAATCACGCACACGCTGCGCCTTCGATTCCGACCGCAGGAACAAGCCGCGAATTTCCGGCACGTCAAGCTGCCGCTTTCGAGCACCCTCCCGGATGAAGAAGTGTTGGTTAGTGCGCACGCGGTGCGGGCCAGTCCAACTTTGCGGCACGCGCACCACGAACACGGCCCCCCCAGCGACCGGGATTGCGTGGACCTGTACGCCCGGAAGCCGGGGTTCCACCGCGCTGGCAAGAACGTCTAGTAAACGTCGGGCTTCGTCGTCGGCATTTCCGATAATCGGAACGACCGCGCCGGCACAGCCCTCCGCATCCTCGTCTAGGCCGTAGATTAGGTCTCCGCCGCCGCTGTTCCCCATCGCAGACACATCCGCCGCGAACTCGTGGCGACCAGCGTTGTCACCTCGCGGCAACTCCCTCTTGAACTCAAGATGTGGACCTTCCGGCTCCTTGTCTGCTATGAGGCGGTGGAGGTCGGCTGCAAGTGCGTCGACTAGATTTCTCGGTAGTGGCATGTTTGCGGTGAGCTAGGTCTATAACTTGAATGTGGCGAACTCGTCGGCATCGTCAGCCTCTACTGTTTGGTCTGCCGCCCCAGCCTCATCGACCGCGACCTCGATGCCGCCCAGAAGCTCGTGCCAGGACGTTCCTGCGTTCTGCTCAAGCACAGCAAGCAGGTTGATGAATGCGGTGATGGTTGTACGAGGCGTCCTGAAGTAGCTGTCCCCGATGCGCCTGGAGCAGTGTTCCATGAAGCTTGCGATACCTTGGTCCGGCACTAGGTGCTTGGCTGAGTCTCCCGGCGCGTAAACGCCGCGAATCTTCTGCAGCAAGACGTAGAAGTCCTCTGGAGTGAGGCTCGTCAGCCGCACCACCGGGCCGCTGAGGTCAACCAGCCCATTGGCCGCAAAAGTGTTCTGCGCCAGACGGCTTTGAAGCGCGGGGTAGCTGTACAGGCCGCGACGTGTGTCGAGTAGGAATTCGGGCGTGCCGCCCAGAACGAAGCCTAGGCCGACAGCCGAACCCTGCAGCGAGTCATTGAGGATGCGCAAAATCTGCTCGTAGTTCGCGTTGCGCGCCTGCGTGTTGGCCAGCTTGTAGAGGTTCACCAGTTCGTCCAAGCTCACCAGCAGGCCGGCGAAGCCAGCGAGGCGAACGAAGCGCGCCATCAACTTGAGCTGGTCGTAAACCGCAGCGTCGTCCACGATGGAACGCACTCCCAGCGCAACGCGAGCATCCGTCTTCGTACTGAACTCCCCACGCAGCCAGCGCACGGCGTCGGACTTGAGCTGCTCGTTGCCCTCCTCGTAGCCGCGGCAGTACGCAGCGATGACGTCCGCAAAGTCGTAGCCGTTGACCAGTTCGGTCAGTTGGTCCAGCTTCTGCCGCAGGACCGTTTCTGTGGGCTGCCCGGCTGCCTTGGCTTCGGACTTGGCGGTTGCGATGAACTTCTCGACGATACCGTTGAGGGCGCCGCCGTCAGGCTTGGTCCGAGTCGCCAGGTTGCGCATGAGCTCAGCGTAGAGCGAACGCGCCTGGCCACCGCTGGCGTGGAGGCGCCGGTCCGGATTCAGGTCGGCGCTGGCCACCACCAGCTTCTTCTCCATCGCCACAGCTCGGACAAGGTTCAAGAAGAACGTCTTGCCTGCGCCGTACTCGCCGATGACGACCCGGAATGCGGAGCCGCCATCGGCGACGCGCTCGATGTCAGCCACCAAGGTCTCGATTTCGCGGGTGCGGCCGACCTGGATGAGGTGCTGCCCAGCACGGGGCACAACGCCTGCGCGCAGGGACTGAATGACCGCGTCCCGGTCGCGCGGCCGAATGGTCGGACTTGTCATGGTTCAACTTTCTCTAGGATGTCTGCGTTTACGGTAACGGGGTCTTCCCCTTCGAACAGCGGTGTGTCGTGGGCATCGAATGCTGCCTCGTTGATGCGCTCCAGTGCTCCGTCGAGCATCAGGTCGAGGTCGGCGGCCACGTCGAGCAGCTCTTCGCGGCTCCACTGCGTACGCGACAGCATCATGCGAGCAAGCGCGCTGTGCGCTTCGTCGAGCCCCAGAAGCCCAGGTTCCGTGCCGGCACTGCTAGTTGCTTCGTCCTCCTCCGGTTCGACAGCAGGCACAAGTACAGGTGGGATGGCTTCCTCAGCCTCTTTAAAGATGTTCGCGAGCATGGCGGACACCTTTTCGGTGTCCTGCTGAAGCGCTGCGATGCGTGCTGGGTCAAGCTTGAAGCCCGTCGCCACGTCTGCCTTCGCGGGAAGTGCCTCAGCGGCCGGAGCGCCTGATGCGGCCGCATGGACGTCGCTGAAGACCTTCTTTGGTTCGACACCGAGAGCCTTGTAGACCTTCTCCAACATCCTCATCTCGGCGGGCGAAACATCGCCATCCGATTGCGCGACCGCAGCCATGAAGGCGGCAATCGTTTCCCGGGTTTCGACAGGCAGCGGCTCAAGCCGCTTCTTGAGCGCTGTCAACGACGCCGGCGCCTGCCTCAACAGGCGGAGATGGGCAAGGAGCCGCTGCACCTGCCCGCCGGTGAAGTGCTTCCAGTTCGACACCGTGGAGCGCAGATGCTCGGCCTCCTCAAAACCAAACTGCCCGTCAGCGGATGCGACTGCGGATGCGAGTTCCAG
>DATKFT010000393.1:0-5240 GCA_035544335.1 Pseudorhodoferax sp. | reverse complement strand
TTACTCGTTGACGCAGATTGTCTATGACCGGGAAGAACGCAGCCAGCTCGCTGTCAAGCAGGGGAAATTTGCGGAAGAACACTTCATCAAACCGTACAAGAACGTCCTTGAACAATGGGCAGCCCATACCACTGCATAGCGGCACCCCCATCGGCGCTGCCGGCCGTCGTCTCCCATACCGCACGCCATCCCGTGGCCATTCGGGCAACACGGTCCCCGAGTAGGCTTGCCACATCCCTCTTTGCTTGAAAGGAATCCTTTGATGTTTGAAACCTCCATCGCCGGCAGCCTGCCCAAGCCAGCCTGGCTGGCCGAAACCAACAAGCTCTGGCCCCAGTGGAAGGCTGAAGGCGATGCGCTGCGCCAGGCCAAGGCCGACGCGACCCTGCTGTGGATCAAGGCCCAGGAAGACGCAGGCCTGGACATCGTGTGCGACGGCGAGCAATCGCGACAGCACTTCGTGCATGGTTTCCTCGAGCAGGTCGAGGGCATCGACTTCGAGCACAAGGTGAAGATGGGCATCCGCAACAACCGCTACGACGCGATGGTGCCGCAGGTGGTGTCAAGCCTGCGCCTGAAGGGCCGCGTGCATGCCTTCGAAGCCCAGCTGGCGCGCGCGCACACGCAGAAGAAGCTGAAGTTCACCTTGCCCGGCCCGATGACCATCGTCGACACCGTGGCGGACCGCTTCTATGGCGGCAATGCCGAAGGAAGGGTCAAGATGGCCTTCGCGTTCGCCGAACTGCTCAACCAGGAGGCTCTGGCGCTTCAGGCCGATGGCGTGGACATCATCCAGTTCGACGAGCCCGCCTTCAATGTCTACATGCAGGATGCGGCCGACTGGGGCGTGCAGGCGCTCGAGCGCGCGGCGCAGGGCTTGACCTGTACGACTGCGGTGCATATCTGCTACGGCTACGGCATCCAGGCCAATACGGACTGGAAGAGCACGCTGGGCGACGAATGGCGCCAATATGAGACGGTGTTCCCCGCGCTTGCCCGCAGCCGCATCGACCAGGTGAGCCTGGAATGCATCCACTCCCATGTGCCGCCCGACCTCATGCAGCTGCTGGCAGGCAAAGACGTGCTGGTCGGCGTGATCGATGTGGCCAGCGACGTGGTGGAGACACCCGAGGAGGTGGCCGACACCATCGGCCGGGCGCTGGCGTTCGTGCCGAAGGAGCGGCTGTTCCCGTGCACGAATTGCGGCCTGGCGCCGATGGGGCGGGACGTGGCGTGGCGCAAGCTGAAAGCGCTGGCAGAAGGCACAAGGCTGGCAAAGGAGCGGCTCACCACGGCGTGAGGCCCGCGCGCTCGTCCGTTTCGGCCCGCTTGTCGACGGCCCCTGGCGCATGTCGCGACATGCTGGACGCGGCAGGGGACTGCGAGGAGCCGTCTGTGCTGTTCCTGCACGCAGGCGGGGTGAGGACCTCGTGTAGGGCTGATGGGCGGCATTTCTGTCGCTGGAGGGTCAGCCTTCGCGCGCGGTAGGTTCAGGCGAGCTTTGGCTCACCGTCGATCTCGACCAGCCAGTGCACAGGCGGCGATCAGGCCCACCCACCAAGCACGTGCTCGCGGCCAGGCGCTGGCAGCGCGCCGAGCGAGGCCACGGCGTGCCGCGTCGCATGCCGCCCCACCTTCCCGACCCGCGTTCAGGGACTGCGCCTGCGGCGCTGGCCTGCATTGGGCGGGCCGTGCTCGACAGGCGATTGCCTTGCCCTCGCCGCAAAGTCCTTCGGCGGCTCTATCCGCATGCTTCTCACGCCACATCCACCGGATGCTCCGCCGGCATGGCCTTGGGCGTGTCGGGGGCGAGCTGCCAGAAGATCCAGGCCGAGGCGATGGTCATCAGTCCCATGGTGCCAAAGGTGGCCCGGAAGGCGAACAGGGTCTGGGTCTGTCCTGCCGCAGTGAAGTAGCCCGTGTAGGCCGCCAGCACCGCGCCGGCGGCTGCCACCCCCATGCTCATAGCGAGCATCTGCACCATCGACAGCAGGCTGTTGCCGCTGCTGGCCAGCGGCCCGTCCAAATCCTTCAGGCTCACGCTGTTCATCGCGGTGAACTGCATCGAATTGACCGCGCCGAACGCGGCGAGCTGGACCACGCGCAGCCACAGCGGCTGGTCCGGCGCACTGAGCGCGAAGCTGGCCATCGTCAGGCCCACCAGCATGGTGTTGGTGACCAGTACCTTGCGGTAG
This sequence comes from Pseudorhodoferax sp., assembly GCA_035544335.1. Lineage (GTDB taxonomy): Bacteria > Pseudomonadota > Gammaproteobacteria > Burkholderiales > Burkholderiaceae_C > Pseudorhodoferax. Next base: position 3,045 of record DATKFT010000393.1, on the reverse strand, counting down.
CCGGCGCGGCCGATCCACCGCGTGGCCAGCGTTTTGCTCGCCATGCCGGCGATGGCCACCGGCAGCATCATCATGCCGGCCTGGGCCGGCGAGTAGCCCATGCTGACCTGCAGCAGCAAGGGGATCAGGAACGGCATGCAGCTGCTGCCCAGCCGGGCAAACAGATTGCCGAGCAGGCCGACCGTGACGCTCTGGATCTGGAACAGGCGCGGCGTGAACAGCGGGTCGGGCCGGCGCGCGGCGTGCAGCCAGTACGCGACCAGGCTGGCCATGCCGAACACCAGCAGCACCAGCACCGCGGCCTGGCGCAGGCCCAGCTCCGACACCCCGTCCAGCGACAGCGAGATCGCCACCATGCCGAAGGACAGCAGCAGGTAGCCGGCCATGTCGAAGCGCGTGACCGAGGGCATCCGGCCATCGGGCATGTAGATGCGTGAAGCGACCAGGCCGACCAGGCCCACCGGCAGGTTGATCAGGAAGATCCAGTGCCAGCTCACGTACTCCACGAGCCAGCCGCCCAGCGTGGGACCGATCAGCGGGCCGATCAGCCCGGGGATGGCGACGAAGCTCATCGCCTTGAGGAATTTTTCGCGCGGAAAGGCGCGCAGCACCGCCAGCCGGCCGACCGGCAACAACATGGCGCCGCCCATGCCCTGCAGCACGCGGGCCGCCACGAGCTGCGTGAGGTTCTGCGCCAGCGCGCAGGCCACCGACCCGGCCACGAACAGCGAGATGGCCGTGATGTAGACGCGCCGGGTGCCGAAGCGGTCCGCCACCCAGCCCGAGGCCGGGATCAGCATCGCCATGGTCAGCGTATAGGCCACGACGACCGACTGCATGCGCAGCGGGCTTTCGCCCAGGCTCCTGGCCATGGCAGGCAGCGCGGTGTTGACGATGGTGCCGTCCAACGCCTGCATGAAGAAGCCGATGGCCACCAGCCACAGCAGGGGGGATCGGTGGCTGTCGTCCGGGGAAGAGGCGGCTGTCGGCATGGGATTCGGTTTGCAGCGCAGAGGCGCCAGTATCGCGTGGCTCTGTTCGGGAGAGCCCGGCCGTGCGGCGTGCGCGAGGGCCCGGGTTCCTCACACCCCTGCGGCTGGGGCCAATCCACCTGGATGCCGTTGTCCTGGACGAGCCATGCACAGCGCGCCATCTCCGCAGCGGTGGATGCGAACACCAGGGAAAACGGCCGAGCCTCGAAGGGCCGGCCATGCCTTTCGCGCAGCGGGCCGGTCCGTGCCCGACTCTTGGAAGGAGCCGTGCCTTTGCACGCCTGGATGAAGACCGGATGCAAGCCATGGACGCATCACAGCTGGCGCAGGTCGAGATCCTTGAGCAGCCGGTTCCGTGGGGGAAGCGGCTGTGCAGGGAGATGTGCGCTGCTGTTCTCCGATGTCAAGACGTCCGCTCGGCCCAGCCCTCCAGCGGCAAGCCTGCGTACTGCTCGGCCAGCGCGGCCTGGGCATGCGCCGACGATTGCAGGTAGGCAAGCTCGTATTCTTGCGCGCGCTGGTCGAAGTCACTCGCCCCCGGGAAGCGGTGCAGCAGGTTCGTGAGGTACCAGGACGTGCGCACCGAGTGCCAGACCCGACGCAACGCGGTGTCGCTGTAGCGGTCGATCAGCGTGTCCGTCCCTTCGTTGTAGTGGGCGCCCAGCGCCCTGCCCAGGTAGTACACGTCGGACACGGCCAGGTTCAGGCCCTTCGCTCCTGTAGGCGGCACGATGTGCGCGGCGTCGCCGGCGAGGAACAGCCGGCCATGCCGCATCGGCTCGGCCACGAAACTGCGCAGCGGCGCGATCGATTTCTCGACCGACGGCCCGGTCACGATGGCGTCGGCCAGCTCGCGCGGGAAGCGGGACTTCAGCTCGGTCCAGAAGCGCGCGTCGGACCAGTCTTGCAGCCGCTCGTCCACCGGGACCTGCACGTAGTAGCGGCTCAGCACGGGGCTGCGCATCGAGGCCAGCGCAAAGCCGCGCGGGTGGTTGGCGTAGACGATGTCGGGCAGCGGCGGCGTGGCAGACAGCACACCGAGCCAGCCGAACGGATAGACCTTCTCGAACTCGCGCAGCACGCCGGCCGGCATGGCACGCCGTGACACGCCATGGAAGCCATCGCAGCCGGCGATGAAGTCGCAGGCCAGCGTCTCGCGCTGTCCGTCTAGCGCGAAACTGACGGAGGGCTGCGCGCTGTCGATGTCGTGCAGTTGCACGTCCTGCGCGCCGTGCAGCACGCGCGCTGCACGCCGGTCGGCAGCGGCAAACAGGTCTTCCTGGATGCTCGTCTGGCCGTAGGCGACGAAGCGCTTGCCCTGGTGCTTGCGCACGTCGATGAAGAAGCCACTGCGGCCAGACCAGACGATCTGCATGCCGTCGTGCGCATGGCCTTCGCGGTCCAGCCGCTCGGCCAGGCCGTTGGCGCGCAGCACGTCCACGGTGGTCTGCTCGAGCACGCCGGCGCGGATGCGCGACAGCACGTAGTCACGTGTCTGCCGCTCCACAACGACGCTGTCCACGCCGTGTCGGGCCAGGATGGCCGATAGCAGCATGCCGGCGGGGCCCGCACCAATGATGGCGACCTGGGTTTTCATGTGCGACTCCTTGCGGTCTTAGTCTGTGGTGATGCGGCGTTCGCGCACGATGGCCGCGTAGCGCCGGCTGTCGCGGCCCAGCAGTGCCGCGAACTCGGCCGCACTCATCGGGCTGGGTTCGGCGCCGATGGCCCGGATCGGCTGCGCCACGGCCGGGTCCGCCAGCAGCCGGTTGATCTCGCGGTTCAAGCGCTCCACCACGGCGGCCGGCGTGCCAGCCGGCGCATAGAAGCCATGGGTGGTGCCGGCGTCGAACTCTGCCATGCCCAGTTCCGCCAGCGTGGGCGCTTCAGGGAACAGCGACGACCGCTTGGCGCCGGCCACGGCCAGCAGGCGCAGTTTGCCGGCGCGGATGTGCGGGAATGCGATACCGGGGTCGAGCACGAAGTCCACCTGTCCGGCCAGCAAATCCTGCAGCGCGGGCGCCGAGCCCCGGTACGGCACGTGCACCGCAAA